>JBPOHY010000170.1:0-5545 GCA_052035055.1 candidate division WWE3 bacterium
TGGAGAACCAGCGAAAACAAAACCTAAATATCCAAGTTTGGCTATTTCGTTTGCAAAATAACCTATGGCACCTGTGGAGGTATTTGTATTATTCATTCCTACCATACCAAATCCATATCGCTTTGCCTTTTTAACAGCTTTTTCCATAGCGGTTTTCATTACAACCATTCCCATATTCTTGTTTCCGTTGAGCAATGCTGATAATTTTGTTTCTTTTAGTATTTCTATTTCCGTCGCCTCTGGATTTTTTGGCAAGCCCTTGCCTACAAGTTTAACTATTCCCTGATTATTACCACGCAATTGTGCGTAAAGTAACACGTCCTTGATTACCTTTATTTCTTTTGGTGTATATCCATACTTTTTTAATGCCTTTTTAGTTAAAGATTCAAGCTGCGTAATTTTAATTTTCATGAGAGTATTTTAGCAAATAGCAGGCTATTTTAAAGTAACGAGGTTTTTATCTATGCCTTCTTCAAAGGCTCTTATATTTTCCACTACCGTTTTTAATATTGTTTCTTGTGCTTCCTTAGAATAAAAAGCTAAGTGTGGCGTGACAATAACGTTAGGCAATTGCAGTAGTAAATGATTTTCTAAGATTTTTTTCATCTCTTCACTCGATAAAGCGTTTTTTGCGAGCAATTCTGCTTCCTCTTTGAGGCTTTGCTCTTCCTCTAGTACATCTAGTGCTGCTCCAGCCAAGTGCCCATTTGTTAGCGCGTCGTATAGGCAATAAGTATCTATAAGTCCTCCCCTAGCAGTGTTTATTAAGTACGCGCCTTTTTTCATAAGAGAAATAGTTTCCTCATTTAGCATGTGGTGGTTTGCTTTAGTGTAGGGGGCATGCAAGGTCACAATATCGGCTTTTTGTAATAAATCCTGCAGGCTTAGGTAAGTGACACTATATTTGTCTACCAATTCCTGGTTTGGATATAAATCATGTGCGATCACATTCATATTAAAACCGCGTGCCATTCTTATAACATTTTGGCCTATCTTGCCCGTACCAATAACGCCTAAGGTTTTAGCATTTAAATCCATACCTCTCAAGTTTTCGAATGAAAACTTGCGTTCTATTTTTGTTCGTTCTACGGCCTGTGGAATATTTCTGACTAAAGCCAACATTAATGCAAATGTGAATTCAGCCACTGTGTGTGCACCATAGCTTGGAACATTGTAGACTTTTATATTTTTACTGTTTGCATAATTTACATCTATTACGTCAATGCCGGTAGAACGTGCAAATATAGCCTTTAGATTTGGGAGCTTGTCTATAATAGTTGCGTCAAGTTTGCAGTTTACAAAGGTTGAAACAATATCAAAGTCAGCGGCCTCTTCAACATTATCTAAATTTATCGGCTGAGAAAAAAACGAAAGTTCATGGCCGAGTAGATTGCTTTCAAAGTATCTTTTTTCTTCATCTAAGAAAATTTCAAAAAATGCTGTTTTCATATATTAATTCGAAATTGTAATCGTAGACATAATTTCATTCATTTGCTGGCTGTATCCATTAGAAAAATCGTCCGAAAAACTTTTTAAAACAAACAAATATTTATTAGAGTAGCTGGGAAGTTCAGCGTAATAACATTCTTGCTGTACCAAAAATGGGCAATCAAAGTGATATGCTTTAAAGTCTCCCACGTATGTTTCTTTTGGCTCATTATTTGTAATTTTTACGTCTGAGTTTTCGGTGAACTGGCTAAACTCTATGTTTACAGTTTCTAGCAGTGTCTCTGTTTCTAAGTCATGTACTCTAAAGTGTAGTGTAGCAAAGTCTATTGGTGGTGGGCCCTCGGTGCCGTTTTCTGGTCCTTTGTACGACATGCTAAGATTTTCGCTGGTTCCTATGAGAGTGTAGGTTGTAGGTGCCGTAATTGAAAAACCTCCCAACAAATTGGTAATTTTTGCTTGGTTGTTAGGTAATTCTTTTAGTTCAAAGTTGTCGTCTTTCCCAAAGTCCCAGTTGTAGTTTGCATCGGTGATATTTAAAGTTTGCATTCTTGAAAAATTTAGTTTTGCAGGGTTGTCTATATTAAATATTAAAAACAAAAACGAGGTGACAGTTAAAGAAATCAAAATTAGGGTTATAAGTACTCCACCAAAAGTTAAAATGGTTTTTCTTCTTTTCACCAATTTAGTATAACCCAAAGATAGTAGTAAAATAAAGAAGTGGAATTTGCGTGTACTAAATGTTCAAGGTTGATAGATAAAACAAACCCATTTTGTCAGTTTTGCGGGGCACGTAACGATTTTAGTGATACTCCTATTACTCTCTGGGAAAAATTAAAAATAGGATTCTTGAGCGTGTTACTTTTCCCATTGGGCCTGTACTGGTTTTTTAAGTATTTTAAGAATGAGAATATTGATAAGCGTAGATTGGGTTACATAAGTCTTGCCATAACTGTCTTAATTCTTTTCTGGTTTGCATATGTTTTAACTTATGCGGTCCACGGACTAAAGACATATACATCGTCTCTAGAGTCCGAATTGGATACTTATAGCCAGCTTGGTTTTTGAGTTCTAAAAAATGTTGACAGCATTTTATATCTTGTGTATTATCCTTCCACTCTGATGAGATTTATCTCATCGGGGTACTTGAAAAAACCACCTTCGGGTGGTTTTTTCTTTGCTATAATATCCCCCATCTTACAGCTCGACTAGTTGTACTGTGGTGGTGCGTTATCTGGGAATTTTTTTAGTTAGGCGGTTAGCGCTTTAAAAAATGCATCTTTATTGTTCAGTGCATTTTCCATAACTTTGAGCTTATGGTTTTTAATAATAAGGCCACTTTGTATATTAATTCTTGTTATAAAATCTATATTGTGCGAAACAAGCATAAGTGCACCTTTAAAAAAGTTTAAGGATTTTATTAGAACTTCCACGGTTTCTACATCTAAATTGTTAGTTGGTTCGTCAAGTATTACTAAATCAATAGGAAATGAAGTTATCATTGCCATAATGAGGCGCACCATCTCTCCACCGCTTAGGTGTGTTGCCAATTTATATATTTCTGGGTCAGATTTAAACTGGAACTTGCCGAGTTGTTCCTTAGCCTTGCCCTCTGTTATGAAACTGTTGTAACTGAGTAGATTTTCGATCAGGGTTAACTTAGGGTCTATAAGGCTGTATTGCTGATCAATATATACCCATGCTAAATCGTTTCCAAATACTACCTCCCCCTCAAGAGTTGCTTCACTTTCGACTTTAATTTTTACTTTGTTTGAACTTTTCTTAAGTATTGCCTTTATAAGACTTGTTTTGCCCGAGCCATTGTCGCCAGAAATTAATAATCTATCTCCGTGTGTAACTTTAAGATTAATATTGGTTATTAATTTTTTACCCGCAAGTTTTAAGGTTGCGTCCTTTATTTCGAAAATGGTGCGGTTATTGTTTGCAGAAGTGTTTTTCATATGAATAAATGCCAGTCTGCGCTCTTCAGTTTCGAGTTCTTCTAATTTTTCTTCGGCGTCTGATTTTAACCTTTCAAGTACGTCACTTTTGTTTTTTTGTAGAGCTGATGCCGCATTTTTTCCCTCGTTGAAGGCTCTTTTATCTATACTCCCCTTAATAAACGCCCTCTTTGCCTCATTTGCTTTTTTTGCCTGTTTTTCTGCTTCTTGTTGTTCTAGTCTGTTTGCGCGCTCTAATGCATCCTGAGCAACGTCTAGTTGACGCTTGATACCGCGTAAATGTAGTGCTTTTTGCTCTTTATAAAAAGTATAATTTCCTCCATAGGCTGTAATCTTTTTATTTTCTAGTTCCCAAATTGTATTTACTACTTGATCTACAAAATAAATATCGTGGGAGACAATAATATATGTGTACTTTTCCTTAGTATCGCTTTTTATAAATTCAATTAGGGTGTTTACCGATTTAATATCTAAATGATTTGTAGGTTCGTCCAAGATCAGTACGTCCGGATTGTGTTTTAAGGCTATTGCAAGATTTAGTTTCATTAACTCCCCTCCGCTAAGCGTTTTAGTTAGCGCTTCGGAATCTAAGGATAGTTTAAAGAAGTTTTCGAGTTCGGTTAAAACGTCCCACCATTCTTCGTAATACTCCGAAATGTATTCATATATCTTCAATTCGCTCTGATGAATGCTTAGATCAATTTGTGGTACATAGTACGCCGTACTCGAAGCTGTGAGGTTACTGCCTTCAGCAGCCAACTTACCAGTTAGTATTTTGAGTAATGTGCTTTTACCGCTCCCATTGGCCCCTACCAGTGCAGTTCGGTCTCCCTGTTTGACTGTGAGTTTTAACTCTTCAAACAAGTAGTCCCTAGAGGGATACTTGAACGACAAGTTATTAATTTGTATTAAAACCTTTTTTTGTTCCATTTTACTACGCTATTGTAACATTGTTGGGTATTTTTATGGACTTTATAATGTAGTTTTTTCATACAGCCCTTACCGCAAATGGTAGAATTTTTATATGAGTTTTAAACGATACACTGCCCTTACACCAAATGAAACTCTTGCGGAATTTAAGGTTGTTTCCGATACTGGGCTGTCGCCGTTGGCGGCGCAGGATTTGCAAAAGAAGTTTGGAAAAAATGTTTTAGACAAAAATGAGATCACTTGGTGGCAAATCCTGTTTCGCCAGTTTAAATCTGCCTTTACCTACCTATTGTTAGCTGCTTCGGGTCTAATGTTTGTTTTTGGAGAACCCCTAGACGGTTCATTTATCCTATTTTTTGTGACCATAAATATACTTTTGGGGTTTTTTCAAGAATATAAATCAGATAAAACAGCTAGATACCTAGAAAAATACACTAATAAGCGGGCAACGGTTATTCGAGATTCTGCAGAAGTTGTAATTGATGCTACTGACCTTGTTCCTGGGGATATTGTTGTCATAGAAACTGGAGATATTGCCGCTGCAGACATTAGACTGCTTGAGACAAATGACTTGCTTATCGACGAATCTACGCTTACTGGCGAGATTATAGAAATAAGAAAACAAGTAGCTGCGCTGGACCATGAGGAGCACGAGATTTTTAAAAGTATAAATATAGTGTTTTCTGGTACAGCTGTTGTAGAGGGTAAGGGCATAGGCATTGTTGTAGCTATTGGTAAAGATACCGAGTTTGGCAAAATTGCCAAACTAACTACTGTAAAAAGAGAAATTAGCGCTTTTGAAAAACAGATAAATAAATTTAGTAAGTTCATATTGCTCCTTACGGTAATTACTCTTTCTATTGTTTTTACAGTACACATTTTGTTTAAGGACACCTTTACTATCTTAGAACTCGGAATTTATGCGATAGCGTTGGCCGTAGGTGTAATCCCCGAGGCAATGCCATTAGTCACGACCTTTGCGCTTTCGATCGGTGCTGCAAAACTCGCTAAAGAAAAAGTTATAGTAAAAAGGTTGTCGGCAATCGAAGATCTGGGTGGAATTCAAGTTTTGTGCACAGATAAAACCGGTACTATTACCGAAAACAAGCTAACAGTAACCGATATATTCAGCGACGACCCTGGTAGCACCTTAAAACTCGGAATTTTAGCTGCATCTTCTTTGGACTCGAAAGGTACTCCAAATAATT
>JBPOHY010000208.1:0-2539 GCA_052035055.1 candidate division WWE3 bacterium
CTATAAAAAGGGTCCAAGCCTTGAAATAATAAATGTGCACACGATAAAACCGCTAGATGTTGAAACAATCGTAAAGTCTGCAAAAAAGACTGGGCTCGTAATAACTGTAGAAGAGCATCAGGTAGCGGGAGGCTTGGGATCTGCAATTGCCGAAGCATTAAGCGAGGTACACCCAACTAAAGTACATAGAATGGGAGCGCAAGATACATTTGGGGAATCCGGCACATATGAGGAATTATTAGAAAAATATGGCCTTAGTAAAAAACATATTATAAATAAAGTATTAAGTATATTGGATAAATAATGACTAACAATTCTTACGACCTACTAACTATTGGGGACATTTCGATGGATATCTTTATGAGAATTGACGAGGAGAACCTAAGTACTGTTGGGGCAAAGACATGCTTTATCCACGGTAATAAAATCCCTGTTTCCAAAGAAACTACAAATATTGCCGGTAACTCAATTAATGTTGCGGTGGCCGCGGCTAAATTAGGACTGAGTGCAGCTGTTTACGCCGAAACAGGCAACGACGAAAATTACGAAAGAACTAAACGCGAGCTCACCCACTTTGGAGTTGCAACCCAATTCTTAAATCCAAACGAAGGCACCGAAACCGACATGCACCCGGTTATTGTCTGGGGCGGCGAAAGAACTATTTTTTCGTATCACTCAAAAAGAACTTATGCCGTAAAAGATTGGGGCAGCCCTAGCTGGATTTATTACACATCGATTAGCGAAGGTTTTGACAAGTTTCAAAAACAATTCGTGGAGTATAAAATTTCCAAACCAACGGTGGTACTAGCTTTTTCCCCAGGAACTTACCACATAAAGGCTGGCGTTAATGGACTGCATGACATACTCAGTGTTACAGACGTTCTGTTTTTAAATAAAGAGGAGGCACAGGCTTTGACCACAAATGAGGACGACATTAAAGAGCTCCACGCGAAGCTACAAAAGTTGGGTCCAAAGCTTACAGTTATTACAGATGGTAATAACGGAGCAAGTGCTAGTGACGGCAAAAGCTTCGAAACTACAGAAGCGTTCAAAATTGATAAACCTATATTAGACAAAACAGGAGCCGGGGATGCTTTTGCCGGGGCCTTTTTATCTGCGCTACACCACAAAAAGTCACTACCAGAGGCGTTGGCATGGGGCGCTAAAAACTCGGCATACCAAATAACTGAAATTGGCGGGGTATTAGGGCTGTTGACTCAAGAACAAATAGAGGCTATTTGAGAGTAGCTATAAAATCAGAGCTAATTTTATTAACTTGTACATCTAAATCATTAACTTCATTGGCCAACGCCAAAAGAGATTCTTTATCAATAATATAATCCTTGCTATAGCGTGCATCTACATATGCGCGCTTTAACAAATCAAATCTTTTTCTACCGGCTTCCGTTTCTCGGTCAAAAGGATCTTTCATATTTGGTACTAAATCAAAAACCATATTGTATATTTTTTCTATGTCGTGGGTTTTAGGTTTATAACCAGTGTAAACTAGCAAAACTGTTACGAGCAAAGCCTCTACAACCTGGTGCATGTGAAAAGCCGCGTTAGCATATTCCTTGTCCTGCATATTATGCTCAAAATCCTTCTTAAATGAAGCCGCGCGGCCATACCAAAATTCAAATTCTCGCTCGGCGCGTTCTCTTTGCTCGGAAATAGTAAGAATTTGCGGCGATGCAAAATTAAAGTTTCCAGAATCAAATAACACAACACCCTCTTTAACGATATCCGAATAAAAATAATTCCCTTCGTGGAGTTTTTGATTTACAAAGTGGATATTGTCTACTACCAAACTAACGGGGGTCCTTATAGATAGATCCTTGCGAATTTTCGCACCTAAATCGTTCCATAAACCGCTGTTGTTTTGTAGCTTTTCGCTTTTAACCACCACTAAAATATCGTAATCGCTTAAGTATTCGTATGTAACATCTCCCTCTTTGTAGCTATCAGATACCCAATCCCCACGAGCATAGCTGCCAAATAAAACTATTTTTTCAGTATCAACGCTTGAGGTGATTAAACTTACTATTTTTAATAACTCCTCTTTTTTATCCGTATGTAGGTTGGTCATACAATGTCCAGTCTAGCACATCAAAACCAGCAAAACGTATGCTAAAATAGCACTATGGATTTTGTAAGAAGAAACTCCCCCATATTTATAATTGGTTTCCTCACCCTGATAATCTTTTTAATAATAATCGCTACAGCGCAAAAAAAACCCATTACCCAACCAGAACTAATCGAAGTAAATGAAAGCGAACTAATAGACACTCATACGCAGGTGTTAGGCGACCCAAATTCTCCAATTACAATCGTTGAGTTCTCGGATTTTGGTTGTCCAGCATGCAAGAGCTTTCACCCCATTGTCGAAGAAATAGTCACCAAGCACCCTGGGTTAATAAAATGGGCTTACAGGCACTATCCGCTACCCCAACATAAGGACGCAGATAAGGCAGCGGCAGCAGCACAAGCTGCCGGGGAGCAAGGTAGGTTTTGGGAATATGGCAAAATACTTTTTGCGAAT
>JBPOHY010000106.1:0-3964 GCA_052035055.1 candidate division WWE3 bacterium
GGTGCCAGCCAATAGGCGTTGATGGCTGAGTATCCTAGCAATAGAATTAGTGTACCTGCCAAGCGAATGATTTTTTCTTTTATTGGCAGCTTTAAGTTGAAAAGATATACCAGAACAAATATGGTAACTAGGGTTATTTCAAATAATAAAGTGTGTGGGGTTCCAGTGAGCAAACCAAATGTGATCAGTAAGTAAACAATGTACTTGAATTGGGTTTTGCCACTAAAAAAATACTTGTAAAGCAGTAAAAAAGTTATTGGTATGGTGACAGTAGAGAAGAAAAGACCAAAGTGCATTATTCTGTTGCTAAACCAGTAATTTAGAATATAGAACAATCCGGCGAATATAGCTGCAATACTAGCATTGGTAGACCTCTGATTATTGTACAGTGCCTCCAAAAATTTCTTGGTACAAAAGAAAATCGCCACAAAACTTGTGACAAACAGCGACATTATTTTGATTTTTACATAATAATCATCTGATAGGTGGGAAAGTCTAAAGATTCCGTAAATAAAATAAAAAATAGGAATGCGTGATTTTTCTGCGAGTACTTCTCCTAAGTCATTGTTATATGTGTAGAGATACCTTTCTTGTATGTCCGACATGTAAATATCTTCAGTTACGTCGGTAAATATGATGTATCCGGGTCTAAAAAGTACGCTTCCTATATAAAAGAATACGCCAAATACGGCTGCCCATAAGCAATAAAGCAATGCTTTTTCGGTGACTTTAAATTTCATCTAATTAATTATAGCTTTCGTTACCAATAGATCAAAAAAAATCCCCACCGAAAAGCTGTAGTTGCTATTGGTGGGGATCTAAGAAAACTTGACTGTTAGGGGAAGGGGTACCTAATTCGGATACCTATTTCTCGTCCTGGTTCGCTGCCGTCAACACAAATTATTGCTTGTTGCAGCTGTGCAGGGAGTAAAACTTCGTTAATAACCATTGCCAATTCACCTGCTGGGGGAGGGCTTGTGGGTATGGCAATCGGTGTGTCGTTCCAAAAACCCCATACTTCGTTTCCAATGGCCCAGCCAGAATCAATTCGCGCTCCGCTACCTAGTGGTTCATCAAATACAAGGATAAGGCACGCGGGATTAGTAATTCCAGGCCAGGGGATGCTAATTGTTTGGAAATTTCCAACTAGCGGCGATACTGTGACTGTGACTGTGACTACCTCTGGTTCCGGCTCGGGTACTGGCGGTGTGCCAAGTTCTTCGCCACCTCTACGAACAATCGGTAAAAAGATGGTGGTTACCCAAACTGGCGGCTCTGTCGGATAAAAGCTGTAGGCAAAAATTACCTCGGAATTTTCTTCTCCAGACGGAGTGATCAGCAACAAAAGGCTATCACCAGCGCTTACCGTTTTCGTAATCGGTCCAAATTGGGGTGCCGGTTGGTCTGTAAAGAACGTTTCAACTACCTCACCGTCGAGTGTTACAGGGGCAGTGAATACCGCGCCCGCTTCAATGACGAATTTTCCGGCTGTGTCAAACGTTAGTGTAAGGCCGATGGTGTCGGAGATATTAGCCCCTACCCACGTTTCTGCACTGATCTGGTCTGTGCCGCTAATAATCTCTATATTTCTTATATCGGTGATCGGCGCTGGAGGAGGCTCAATTGCTGGCAAGTAGTCATACCAAACACCTACTTCGCTGTCATACGGGGTATTTGGGGTGATCTTTAACGTAAT
Organism: candidate division WWE3 bacterium; assembly: GCA_052035055.1. GTDB lineage: Bacteria > Patescibacteriota > WWE3 > UBA101185 > UBA10185 > JBPOHY01. Next base: position 1,697 of record JBPOHY010000106.1, read on the forward strand.
GACTTGTCCAGCTTCCACGGTCATCGTGATAGGACCAAAGTGTGGAGCGATTTCACCCTCGGGGAAATGCACTGGGAGTACCTCTCCATCTAACCAAACTGTGGCCGTGAAGGCATGCCCGTCTGTAATTCGGAACATCCCATCTTGTGGGATATGTATGTTTAGTCCGATGGTGTCGGAAATTCCCGGTGTTACCCAAGATTCCAGAAACCTTTGACCAAACCATTCCGTTGCCGTTACATCTACCATATCGGTGATGGGGGGCACAGGGGGCAAAATCTCGGTGTAGTCGTACCAAACTCCTAGCTGGCTATCGAAGGGGGTGTTGGGTGTGATGGTCAGTGAAAAAGTTTGTCCAGCCGATACAGTTGTTGTAAGAGGTCCAAAGTGGGGAGCAATCTCACCGTCGGGAAAGTATACGGGTAGCGTTTCGCCATTAAGCATGACCGTAGCAGTAAAAGCGTAGCCATCTGTCAGATGAAACACTCCTGTAACAGGAAAGGTTATGCTAATCCCGATGGTGTCAGAAATTCCTGGGGTAACCCATGATTCGGCAAAGTTTTGTCCAGTGCCTAGGGTCGCCGTTACAGGACGCATATCCGTGCTTGGGACATAAGCTTCGGTCAGTTCCCACCAAAATCCCAGTTCACTGTTGAACGGTACGTTTGGTGTAATTGTAATGACCAAAGTTTCATTGCCCATAAAAGTTCCACTGTAACTAAAGTGGTGGGCGCTTTGCCCCGGGGGGATATAGGTTGGAATTTCTACTCCGTTTGCATATACAGGAGCTGTGAATGCCCATGCATCTGGAATGCTAAAGTCGTATGGGCCTCCTTCTGGGAAGCTGATTTCTACTCCAATAACATCGCCTGCGGCGGGGGTCTCCCATACTAAGGGTGTGCTAAATCCACTTCCAAGCGTAACTTCCACTGGTCGGATATCTTCTATCAGGGAGGCGGCGTTAACTGTTTCTACACTGACTGTGCTTCCCGCGCACATTACCAAGAACGGCAAAAGCAGACCTATTAGTAAAGGCAGCATTTCCCTGAAACTCAAGTTGTAGTTTTTCATAACATCTCCTTTGGATTTATTACGCCAACTGGCGTTTCATGTTGTTTTTATATTTAATTGTCAAAGTTTTCTTTGCGCGGATTATATCACTATAGGATCAAAAATACAAGGCTTTTAGGTTGTACTAAGGCCAATACCACCGCACACATAACTATAAGACATTTGGCCTCGATCCCTATAGTGTTGACAAATCCATTGCTACAGGATATAATATCAGGTGTAAAGTCACTCGTATGACTTTTTTTGTTAGTGCTTTTACTTATCCTGCCAGAAAAGTAATTATGAATAAAAATATCTATAAAAAATTAATAGTGTATGCTGTGGTTAGTGTAATAACTTTCTCAGCCCTTCCTACAAACAGGGTATTTGCCGAAGAAGCAAAATGTGAGCCTATATACGGTGGTGGAGAGAACTGTTTAGTAAACAAAAGATTTGAGATCAAAAAAGAAGTTAGATTATGCGAAGACTACGATAAAGGTTCTAAAGAATGTGATGACTGGGGTGACTGGGAAGACAAAATAACTGATGTTGAAGAGGGCGATATATTTGAATTTAGAATTATCATCAAGAACGAAAGCGATGACGAGGCTGACACATTCAATAATATGAAAATGAGTGACGATTTTCCTGACGAATTAGAAAAGCTTGATGGAGCAGGTTTTACTGAATACTGGGATGACTTTGAACCCGGTGAAGAGCAAACCTTTTACATTAAGGCAAAAGTGAACTCTGATGAGTTTGACAGAGATGATAACTTTGAGAATTGTGTAGTCAATAAGGCCGAGGTTAAATGGGGAGATGAGTTTGAGGGTGCAGATACTGCTACCGTATGTTACGGAGACTCTGAAGTTACAGAACTTCCACAAACTGGAGCTCTTTCTTACTTAACCTTAACCGGTGTATCAATGATAGTATCTGGTGCATTCTTAAAGAAAAAGTACAAAAATCAGTACTAAGATCGTGCCGTACCTACCCGATTTGGGTTAGGTACAGAATAGTTGGGTTCGGGGGTGCCCTTACGCGACTATTCTGTTTCTAGCCTAAATCATTAAATTTAACTATTTATACCAGTTATACCAGCGATGTTTCCTAAATTAAATTATATACAAAAGCAAAAGATTGAAGAATTCCTATTTAGTAAAAGGGTAGGGTTGTTAACTGTTGGTTTAATCGGCATTTTTTTTGCATCTTTTTTGC
>JBPOHY010000100.1:0-6410 GCA_052035055.1 candidate division WWE3 bacterium
GGTACTGTAGGGTAGTAAAAAAGATATATTAATCTCATTCACGGCAGATTAATCTTGGTAATTTTCCTAAAACCCATATAAGCCATAGTAAAAAGAACAAAGACAGCGATATAAAATTGAGCACGCCCTGGATTTGCTAGTATTTTCATCAAAGGGGTAGCTTGTCGAAAAATAATATGAAAGGCAACAGATAACGGTAGGGTGAACCAAAGCCAAGAGCTAATAGGAATTTTAATATGTAGTTTGGACATTAGCCAAGTTAAAACAGGTGAGAGAATCAAAATACCAATATATGAAGCCAGGGTATCAAAAATCGTAAACTGGCCAATTCTAAATTGGCGTAAGTATTCGATAGAAAGCATAGTCTCATACTACACCTAGGTTGATAAATTAGTATCGCTTACAATCAATTGGGCAACCAATATTTCCTCCATGTTACTATTAGAATAATAGCGAAGTCTAGAATTAACATTATGAAACCAAAAGCATTAGAAATACAAAAACAACTACGGATATTCAACTTAATGGGTTATGCCGATGAGAGTGTAACGTACGAAGATAACGGTAAGGGTGGGAAAATATTGACTAGAACAAATGGAAATTGGAAATACGAAGACGAATTTTATGGTGGCGAACCTTATTCGGGTAATGAGACTTTATGGATTGATGAAAATGACGTATTTAGATGTGTTTATTGGGGAAAGGTTGCTGAAGGAATAAATTTTTCAGACATTTATACTTTTTTGAGAAGGGCTTTAAAAGAAGGTCCAACTGGAAAATGTGTTCACAGAGGTCCCGAAAGTTTTAAAGAAAGTGATCTTGAATATACGAATGAGTGCAGTGGAAATATAGAGGAATTTGTGCAAACTGAACTGATTTTCGTAAATAGTAAAGAAGTATATAAGGCATATTTTATTGGTGGCAGAATTAACGTTCAGAAATAGTTAAATGCAGTACCTGCCAGTGATACAATTACAAAGTGAATAAGAAAATTGTATTTGTTATTGGTTTTTTAATCCTTCTTATAACCGCCCTACTATTTTTGCTACCTTCTAAACCACCTATGCAACAAAAACCTGCAGGAGTTGTTTCCACTCCAAAAGAACCGGAAATTATAGTCGACTACCCTAAACCAAATGATGTTGTTACAAGCCCACTTATCGTAAAAGGTAGGGCACGCGGCACTTGGTATTTTGAAGGACAATTCCCAATAACTTTGTATTATGGTGTTCAAAACTCATTTGTTAATATAAATGCTTTTGCATTAGGGGAATGGATGACAGAAGACTACGTGGATTTTGAGGTTATAATAAGCTTTCCTGTACCTCTCGAAAACGATGGACTTCTTGTTCTTAGCAAGAATAACCCATCAGATTTAGAGGAAAACAGTGCAAGTTTACGCATACCTCTTAGATTTCATGAAAACACAAAGTAACACGAAGGAGACTTTTTGCTAAACTAACAAATATGAAAAAAAATAATCGTTCTGGAGAAGTTAAGACCGGGACATTTTTAGCATAAATGCTAGTTCAAATAGTCGTACACCCAAATTCTAAAAAACCACGTGTTGAAAAAGATTTAATGGATTTTACACACATTTATGTACGAGAACCAGCTCTTGAAGGTAAAGCAAACAGTGCAGTTATTTTAGTGCTTGCGGAACTTTATAAAGTAGCTAAGAGTAGCGTAAAACTTACCTCTGGGGCTAAATCAAAACTCAAATCTTTTGAAATAAAAAGTAGTTAACACTAGCGAGCGTACTGCTTAAACATATCTTACAACTATTGCTATAATCTAAAAGTGTTAAGTGAAAAATATAATGTAGGGGCAGAACACCTAAAAATAGACGAGGATATGGCTAAGATTGAGGGTCTGGACGGCTTTAATAAGCTATCGGACTATCAACAAAGACTTATAAAAACATCACTATACATTCAAGCACGCGCCGAAAGGGGAACAGATTATCCAAGTGACTTTGCGATTGTATCCCCATCTAACTCTGTTACCGACATAACAAGTATTCATGCCGAAGAACATTTAGAGTATATGCACATTATGAATTCTGGTCCAAATCCAAAAGAGCGAAAATACAGATTGAGTCAAAACGCTATAGCTAACTGGTATTGCCACGCAGCAATCGCCGGACTTGAATATGAAAAAGGATTAAGCATAGATCCAGCAGAGGTGCCAGAAAATTTCTTTGAAGCCGACTACCATAAAGTTAATAGTATCCAAGATGTTGAACATATTATTGAGGGGGCCTCCTACCCGTGTGTTGTACATATCATGCAAGCCGAACCAAATAACTATAATGAAGGGTACAACACCGCACACTCACTGCTAGCGTTAGGAAAAAACGAAAATGGCCAGGTGATGGTTTGGGAAAAAAAGGGTAATCAATTACCTTTCCGTATAGTTCCTTTAGCTGACGTTTATAAAACGTATGGTACTTATAACTTGTGGGGAGCTAGACCATTACAAAAAACGAAGTCATCAACTTAACCCGCGGCAACTAACCATGCAGAAAAAGATCGATATCCAGTAGTATCGTCAGTTCATCTCCGTCTTCAAGCTCCTCGGCCTTGCGAACATCAGATTTTATAGGAACAATATAGGTGCCATCTTTGGGAAAGAGGGATGTTTTCCAAGTGGTTTTATTAATAGTGGCAGTTACTGGAATCATTCCCCATCCATAGGTTACATCTTTAGAAACGGCGTGAAGTATTTTACAATCTTCTGCCGGAACTGTAACAAAATACCATGGGGCAGGGCCTTTCCAAAACCAAATTTTGCCTGTGAATGTTATGGTCATACTAACGCCTATTTTATACTTTGCTACAACGAAAATCATTGAGTATGTATAATTACCATATGAGCTCAGTAAAAAAAGTTTTTAAGAACAAAATATGAACGATATCATTTGTCCAAATTGTAAAAAAGCATTTAAAGTAGATGAGGCTAGTTTTGCAAGTATTATCAAACAAGTACGTGACCATGAATTCCAAGACGAATTGCGTCAGCGCGAAGAACTTTTGAAAATAGAGAAGGAGAGTGCCGTCAAGCTTGCCGAAGAGCGTACTAAAAACGAGTTAAAAGATGATTTAGTTAAAAAAGATATAGCGTTGGCGGAGCTAAGGGCTAAAATTCAATCCGCTGAAACAGAAAAAACGCTTGCGATCACCCAAGCGGTAACAAAAGTTGAAAAGGAACGTGACCGGCTTGCTTCGGACCTAGAAATCAAAGGCATCGAAAAGACACAACTTGAATCTTCTTTAAAGGAAAAGTTTAGGACTGAGCTAAGCGCAAAAGACGAATTAATCGAACGATACAAAGACATGAAGATTAAACTTTCGACAAAAATGCTGGGCGAAACCCTAGAGCAGCATTGCGAAATCGAGTTTAATAAACTTAGAGCAACCGGATTTCAAAAAGCACTTTTTGAGAAAGATAACGACATTAAAAACGGCAGTAAAGGAGATTACATTTACCGCGACTTTGATGACAATGCGCATGAAATTACTTCGATCATGTTCGAAATGAAAAACGAGTCAGACACTACCGCGACAAAGAAAAAGAATGAGGACTTTATTCAGGAACTAGACAAAGACCGTACAGAAAAAAAATGCGAGTATGCTGTCCTTGTTTCGATGTTGGAGGCTGACAACGAACTTTATAACACCGGGATTGTTGACATGTCACACCGCTACCCCAAAATGTATATTATTCGTCCGCAGTTTTTTATTCCGATAATAACAATACTACGCAATGCATCCTTAAAATCCCTAGAATATAAGTCGGAATTAGCACTTATTAAAAATCAAAATATTGACGTCACTAACTTTGAAACGCAACTAAATGATTTTCGCAAGAGCTTTGGTTACAACTACAATCTCGCGTCCGAAAAATTTAGAACGGCCATAGAAAGTATTGATAAATCTATCGTGCAGTTACAAAAGACAAAAGAAGCACTTATTTCTTCGGAAAACAATCTACGCATTGCAAATAATAAAGCTGATGAGTTAACAGTTAAAAAACTGACTCGTGGCAATCCAACTATGACAGCAAAATTTGCACAGCTTGAAAACCCTTCTTAAAAGAACTATAGTGTCAGCGTGAGAGGTTTTAAAACACATATCGAAAAAACCACACGAGAAAACGCAAACTTTCGTAAAGTTCTATACACCGGAAAATATAGCCAATTAGTTCTCATGTGTCTTAAGCCAAATGAAGAAATAGGGATGGAAACACATCCTGAGACTGACCAGTTTTTTCGCTTTGAATCTGGGAAGGGCAAATGTGTAATTGATGGCACTGAGTACAATGTTACAGATGGGGACGCGATCATTGTTCCGGCCGGGGCAACACATAATATTATTAATACTTCATCAACTGAATCCCTCAAATTGTATACAATATACAGCCCTGCGCATCATAAAGACGGGATTGTTCGTGCAACAAAAGCGGATGCTGTCTCAAATGGCGAGGAATTTGATGGTAAGACTACTGAGTAAGTTGTTCTTGTTCCTTTATAAGTCGTTTACATTCAACTTTTTGTCTAAAAGATACTTTTTCCAATCGCCGTATATCTTTTTTTCTATGGTGCATAAGTATTCATGCCCCACATCTTTACCTTCGCAAGTAAAGTACTCTCCTCCATGGTTTAGTCTGATGCGTAACTCATTATCTGCAATCAATTCAATTATGGCATGGTCCAAATCCGAAAATGAAAACATACTGTGCAAATATTCGTGGGCCAAATATACTAGACTGTAATTTGGCCAGTCTTCTTTATGCCCCCAAACAATTTTATGATCGCCTAAGTGCCTTCCTATATGTACTAAATTTCCCATTACAAAAACTGTGAAAATGTCATTTGGTAAATCAGTTCTTATAATATCTTTAAGTTCCTGCTCAACTTTTTCTTTATTGCTAGACCACTCATTTTCTAACCATTTTTTATAATCCTGTGCATTTTGTAATAACTTAGCAAATTCTATAGAGGCCATACCATCATCTATAAGGGATTTTATTTCTGCTGTAGCTTTTGCCAATACATCTTGTGAAGTGTCGGCTATAAAAACGTTGTAACTATTACCTTGCAATAGCTGATAACCCAGTCTGTATTTATCCCAAAGTTTGTTCTGTAAATCCACCCAACCTTCAATGTCAGCACTTTTAAGCAATGCTGTTATAAAAAGTCCTTGTTCTGAAATTACAAAATTTAAATTCATATATTTATTGTAAGTTAATTTTTTAAAAATAAGTGTGCATACATCCAATCTTTCTATAGCTAAATTGTTAATATGCTAAAATAAGCTGCTGAACATAGCCTAGAAAAAACCATGAACGTAAATAAAATAATTAAAGAACTAAACGAAAAATATCCAGGTAAGGATATATTTAAAAATGATGGGGAAAACAACTTGCCTTATAGACAGGGCGTTTATGCCTTTATACTAAACCACAGCGATGACTCAGTGCTGATGGTACTCAAGAAAAACAGTGGAGTGTGGGACTTTCCTGGGGGCGGAGTAGATACGGGAGAAAATGCTGAACAAGCTGTAAACAGGGAATTGCTAGAAGAATTAGGAACAGATAAATTCGAAATCCTCCACAAAAGTTCAAATACTTATAAATATGATTGGCCTCTCAAAGAAATAGAAAAGAATATAAAAAAATCTGGGAAACTTATGCGGGGGCAGGAACAAAGTTTCTTTGTTTTGAGATTTATTGGTACAGAAACTGACATTGTTTTGCAGGACTTGGAACTGGCAGAATCTAGGTGGGTTAAATTATCAGAAATAAAAGATAGCATTGCTTATCCAGACTTTTATGAACATATTCAAAAAGTTTTTGGCGAAATAGGCATATCGTTGTAGTCACTGCGGCTAGCAGTGTATAATAGATCCGTAAAAAATTTTGAAGGATATTTATGAAAAAATCAGCATTAGCAATTATTGTTGTTGTGATACTTGGAGCCGCGACGGGTTATCTTTGGGATAAAAGCCCCATAAATGAGGTAGAAACTCCAAAAGCACCATCTAGTACTACAATACCAAAATCCAATGAACCCGAACCAAATGCCGAGCTTGCACTAACAATGGACGAAGTCGCGAAGCATAGTAGTTTGGATAGCTGCTGGAGCGTAATAAACGGCGTGGTTTATGATTTAACCAGCTATGCCCCAAACCATGATGGCGGTCCACTAAAAATTGCGATAATCTGCGGCAAGGATGGTTCTAGTCTGTTCGAAGACGAACACGCCGGGGACAGGGAACCAGCAGAGATGCTCAAAACTCTTAAGTTAGGAGCCTTAATTAAATAGCCTTCTGCAAGATTTTGCATAAATCAGCGTTATAGGTATTTGTATGTATAGTACAGAAATACCGGCATACATTACGCATAGGGCT
>JBPOHY010000124.1:0-1927 GCA_052035055.1 candidate division WWE3 bacterium
GGATTTGGTAACGTTTAATTGGCTATAGGTTGCTAAACTGAGGAGCAAAACGTATACTTAAAGTATATGCTTGCTCCTCTTGCTTGTTTTGGACCAACACTCACTCGCGATTCAAAACTTTGCTATATGTATGCTACCCCATAATATTTGCACGGGCAATACATACTGCTATGACAAGACAACTATAAATGATATATAATACACCCGTGCAAAACGTACCTATAAAGTCAGCGAAAGAAATACAAATAATGCGCGAAGGTGGTCGTATACACGCCGACATTGTGCAGGAACTTAAGTCAATGGTTAAGCCGGGGCTTTTGGTATGGGATTTGGAAGAAAAGTTCTTAGAACTATGCTCAAAATATAACGTACTCCCGGCGTGCAAAGGGTATGCCCCATGGGGAATGCCACCCTTTCCTACCGGGTTATGTATAAGCATTAATGACCAAGGAGTGCACGGGATACCAAAAAAAGGCGTTAAAGTAGTTGAGGGGGATTTATTGACCATTGATAGTAATATTAAGCATCAAAATATGTTTTTAGATCATGCAATCACTGTAGGTGTAGGAAAAATTAGTGAGGAAAACCAGCACTTGTTAGATACAGCCTACAAAGCCCTAGACGTAGCCATATCAAAGGTAAAGCCGGGAATTAGAATGGGCATAATCTCGAATGCTATTCAAACTATTGCTGAAAGCGCCGGTTACTCGGTTCTAACCATGTATGCAGGACACGGCATTGGGAAAGCAATGCACGAACTCCCAGAAATACCATGCTTTGGCAAAAAAACCGACGGTGTTGTATTGCAAGAAGGCATGACCCTAGCTATCGAACCACTTATTGCAGAAGGAAGCGAATATTTGGTACATAAAAGCCACTGGGAAAGTGTAACAGCAGACGGTGGGAATTTTGTTCAAGTAGAGCATACGGTACTAGTAACGGCTACAGGACACGAAATTTTAACTCTACCAACACAAAACTAATTCTATGGAATACGCTCCTACCACAAAACAACCAAAAAAGTTAAATAACATTGTATTTCTTTTTTTGAGTATTCTAATAATCGCTGGTAGCTTTTTAGCTGCCATATCCTTGGTTTTTCCACAGGTATTTTCTGTACTAGCTAATATGTTTTGGATAGCACTGTTGGTGCTTGTAGTGGTATTTCTTGTTTTAGGGTTTTTAGTTTTTTTTGGAATGAAAAAAGAAGTAAGCAAGTTTTTGGATATATTGCTAGAGGGATCATTAACGATAATCGATGCCGTAGAATTTATAAAAAAGCTCTACTTTTATTTTATTCAAATTGTGAAGGAATTTATTTTGTTTATAACCCCAATTCTAGCCGTGGGAACAGCCATGGCAGTGTATCTAGGAATACTAGTGCTATACAAATATGTAGGTAAAGAAAATGACGTAACACTACTGACTATAATTCTCACCGCAGTTTTGGTTGCCGCAGTAGCATTTTTAACCCTACCAGCGACAGAGCAAGATGATATCCCCGGAGAGATTAAAGAGACGTCATGGGGAGCCAAAGTAAAAATGCGGTTTAAACTAGTATTTTCGGATACATTTGAAGTAGTAGTTTTTATTTTCTTTTTAACAATGGACTCAACTAACATTCCATTTTTACCAGAAGGCCTGCGTGTGCCACTACATGCTCGTTTTTTTGATGTGGACTTAATGTATAGAGGCGCCAATATTACTCACCAGCTGCAGGCGACCATAAACCTAGTTACATTAGGCATAAGCATTGAGGTATTGCGAAATATAATAAAGCTTTCGGCAACAGGCGCAGCGCACTATGGGAAAACCTACAGTCCCGAAAACTCACGTGCGGCAGCGATAAAAGAGGCTTTGCGTCACGCAGTAAGTACGTCAAAGGATGATCTGATTAAGTTCATTACTTTTACCACTTTTTTAATTA
>JBPOHY010000113.1:0-6932 GCA_052035055.1 candidate division WWE3 bacterium
GTATAAAAAAACGTAAAACCAAAAACCAATGAAAAGTACAAAATATTATAAGCCAAAGAAGTATTAGAAAAGTTTTGCAGCAAAAACACACCAACTTTTTGTGCTACAGGGTGCGAGACTGCCATAAGGGGTCCGGCTACAAGCGAAGGCACTAGCACTAGGGAAACAGCAAAAATTATAGGTATAACTCCAGCTTGGTTTATTTTTATAGGCAAAAAGTTTGTTACCTTTTCGGAACGAACGCCTCTGCGACCATATTCTATAGGTACTTATTTTACCCCCTAGTTAACCAGAACAACGCTAACTATAACAAAAAGCCCAAGCAACAAGATTCCTATCAGGGCATATATTGGGATTGAGTAGGCAGCAGAAACAACTGATAAAACACCACTCGGCAATTGGCTTATAATACCAACAAAGATTAACAGCGAAGTACCCTGACCCAAGCCATATTCAGTAAGCAGGTCTCCTAACCAGACCATGAACATAGATCCGGCTACCAAGGTAAAGAGTAAAACCATAAGAGTCAAAATTTCTAGCTGACCAATTACTCCCTGGCGACTCAGTAAAAAGTAAACACCATAAGCCTGAATCAGCGATAGAGGAATTGTAAGCAATTTTGTATAAAAATTAATCTTTTCTCGACCGGCTTCGCCTTCTTTAGAAAGTTCCTCGAGGGAAGGAATCATTTTGGTAAACAGCTGAATAATAATCGACGAATTAATATAGGGGCCTAAGCCAAGAGTAACAACAGAAAAGTTTAACAAGGCACCCCCACTAAATAGGTCAAATATGCCAAAAAGAGCATTCCCGCTTAAATAACTTCGAACTGCTTCTAAATTAACACCTGGAACTGGAATATGCGTCAAAAATCGAAATACGACAATAATTAAAGCCGAAAAAAGAAGCTTTTTTCTTAGTTCTACATTTTTAAAAATTTTAAGCATTTTTATGCTGCAGTAGTTATTAGGCTAAAGTGGAACCTGCTTTTTGTATTTTCTCTAGTGCAGAAGCGCTGACCAAGAACCCTTTAAAGGTTATTTTCTTGTGCAGCTCGCCGTTTGATAGTATCTTCACACCGTCTTTTGGCAAGTATTTGAGCAGACCAATTTTAACCAAATCTACTGGTACAACCTTTTGATTGTCTTCAAACAAATTAAACTTTACAAGAGAAATAGTGGCAATTTGCTTAGACCCGCGATTAGTAAAACCAGCTCTCTTTGGTATCCTCTTGAACAAGGGTACTTGACCGCCCTCAAAGCCTCGTGAAATAGTCTTACCGGCTCTAGATTTTTGTCCTTTTGTACCTTTACCTGTAGTATGACCGCCTTTTCCAGATCCAATACCTCTACCTACTCTTTTAGCCTTCTTTGCATTTCCTGGTATTTTTTTTAGTTCACTTAATAACATTTTATTTGCTGACTTTCTTTAACTTTTGTAGGGCACCAAGCGCACACCTAACATTTGCTAACTTATTGCTCGATCCTAACATCTTTGCCGAAACATTTTTTACACCAGCCAAATCCAAAACAACTCTCAAAGAACCGCCAGCGATAATACCTGAGCCCTCGGGTGCTGGCTTTAACATTATCTTTGCTGCGGAATACTTGTTTTCAACATTATGTGGAATAGTAGTACCCTTTAGATTTACCTCAATCATATCTTGCTTGGCCTTGGCAATTGCTTTTTGAATTGCTTTGGAAACATCCTTTGCTTTTCCCAAACCCGCACCGACTTTACCGTTACGATTACCTATTATAACCAAAGCTGTAAAACCCATGGAACTGCCACCCGTAGTCTTTTTAGAAACTCTCTTAATTTCAAATACACTTTCCTCAAATTCCTTAGCCCTAACAAATCTAGAATTTAAGCCTGCATTTTGACGTTGTCCGGGTCTACCACCGCGATTTCTTGGATTGTTACCAAAGCCTCCCTGGCCTTGACCTTGGGGACTATTATTATTCTTAGTAGGTCCTTGTCCTTGATTAGGTATCATAGTTCCAACCCGCCCTTTCTTGCGCCATCAGCCAAACTTTTTACGCGTCCATGGTATCGATAACCTTTTCTATCAAATACAACCTTCAAAATATTTTGCTTAACTGCTTCCTTAGCTAAATATTCTCCTAGCTCAAATGCCGATGCTACTTTTGCTTTTTTCTCATGTAGTTTCTTAATTTCGGTTAACGAAGCAGAAACCAAAGTCTTACCCTGAGAATCATCAATTACCTGAGCATACACATATTTATTGGAACGAAATATGGTCAATCTTGGGCGTACAGTAGTTCCTAGAATCTTTTTTCTAACTCTAAGGTTTCTTTTTTGTCTTAAATTTTTTCGTAATTTTACTTTATACATTTTATGCTTTTCCTGACTTGCCTGCTTTTCTCTTAATTACTTCGTCTACATATTTTATACCCTTACCCTTATAGGGTTCTGGTTTCTTAAACTCTCGGATTTTTGCAGAAGTTTGACCAACTAATTGCTTATCAATACCTCGAATGACTATATGTTTATTTTCTGCAACTTCTAGCTGAACACCTGCTGGTGCTTTAAATTCGATTGGGTGTGAAAAACCCAAAGTCATGGTTAAACCAGTACCAGCCATGGCAGCTCTATAACCTACGCCTACCAATTCGAGTTTCTTTTCATAACCCTTAGTAACACCGGTAAGCATATTCGAAATCAAAGACATTGTAGTACCCCAGTAGGCAGAAGCTTTTTTTGATTCGGTCTTTACCTCGGAACTTATAATTTCACCGTCAATTTTTACAGTTATATCGGGGTGCACGGTTAAGGTTAATTCACCCTTTGGACCTGTTACCTTAAGGTTATGACCATCTAATGCAATGGTTACTCCTTGGGGAACAGTAAGATTTCTTCTACCAATTCTAGACATTGTTAATAAACCTCACAAATAATTTCACCACCTAGTTTTTTCTTTCTCGCTTCTGAACCACTCATTATACCTCTTGATGTAGAAACAACAGCAACCCCAATGCCACCTGCAACTGGTCTTAGATCAGCATAGGCTCTGTAGAGTCTGCGGCCTGGCTTAGAGATACGCTTTACCTGTGTAACCTTAAATGATGTGTCGTCTTCTTTAGCCAATTCCAACCTTAGATTTTTAAATGAAGCGCCTTTATCTTTAAAAACCTTAACCTCAGATAAGAATCCGGAATTTTTTAAAACTTTAGCAACACTCTCGCACTGGTTAGTATGAGCTAACTCAACGTATGGCTTTTTAGCCATTGAGGCGTTCTTTAAAGCACTTAACATGTTTGATAATCTATCTAATGACATATATTTACCAGCTAGCTTTCATTACTCCTGGAAGTTCAGCTCTATGAGCCATCTCCCTAAAGCATTTTCTACAAATTTTAAACCTTCTCATAAAACCTCTTGGATTACCACAAACTTGGCATCTGTTATAACCTCGTACACTAAACTTAAATTTTCCATTTTTATGTTTTTCAATTAATGCTTTTTTTGCCATATATTAGTTTTCTTTAACAAAAGGCACTCCCAAGGAATCAAGTAGGGCTTTGTTGAGCTTTTTGTCTTTACTGGAACTTACAACAGTTACCTGTAGACTCCTTATACCTTTTACGGTATTGGGATTGACCTCGGGAAATATAACATGTTCTACGATACCAAGCGAGTAATTCCCTGCCTCGTCAAACGATGTAGCTTTTAGACCTCTGAAATCCCTAATACGTGGAATGGCTACACTGACCAATTTATCCAGAAATGCCCACATTCTATCGCCCCTTAGTGTAACAGCAAAACCCACTGTTTCACCTTTTCTAATTTTAAAACCTGCCTCAGACTTTCGTGCGATGGTAGGATAAGGCTTTTGCCCTACTATACCAGTGAATTCTGTTAAAAATGCGTCTACAGCCTCTTTATTGTCTTTAAAAGCACCAATTCCAGAGTTAACAACAATTTTCTCTAGTCGCGGCACTTGCATGGTACTTTGCAACTTAAATTGTGTTTTTAGCTTATTTGCTACTTCTTTTTGATATAGTTCTTTTAACCTTTGCATATTATTTTCCTTCCTGAGTCACTTCCTTAGAAACCTTGGCTTCTTTGGATTTTTTTACTCTTTCTAGAGTTTCTTTTGACTTTTTATCGTATCTAACTCTTTTGTTTCCTTCGACTCTTATACCTATTTTTACGGGTCTATTTAATTTTTTGCTCATGACCTGTACGTTCGAAACGTGAATTGCTGCTTCTCTTTTTACAATACCACCCTCCTGAGCTTGTGCGCTTTTTTTGACATGTTTTGTAATAATGTTTACACCCTCAACTACTAAACGATCTTTTTTTGGCAACACTCTTAAAACGGCACCCACCTTGCCTTTGTCCTTACCATATAAAACTTTTACTGTGTCATTTTTTCTAATTTTCATTACCATACCTCCTCAGCAAGGGATACTACCTTTAAAAACCCCTTTTCACGGACTTCTCTCGAAACTGGACCAAACACGCGAGTACCCAACATGCCGTTTTCCTTGTTTACCACAACTGCTGCGTTATCATCAAATCTAATGTAGCTACCATCGCGACGTCTGATTTCTTTTTTAGTTCTAACTATTAATGCCCTTACGACGGTATGATCTTTTAGAACACCAGTAGAAAGTGCACCATCGACTACTGCGGTTACGATGTCCCCAGAAGATGCAAAACGTCTCCTAGAACTACCTGGGATACCTATAAGCTTTAAAGCTTTAGCTCCTGAATTATCAGCTACCCTTAATACAGTTCCAACCTGAACCATTACTTAGTCCCCTCCGCGTCTAAATCTTTAAGAACTATCCAAGTTACTGTTTTACTCAATGGGGCACATTCTTCAATCAATACTTTGGCACCTAATGAAACCCCTAAATCATCTCGAACTTTAAACTTTTTGGTATTTTTTAAAGGTTTGTGATACAACTTGTGCCTTTTTGGTATTTCCACAGCCACAACAACAGTTTTCTGCATTTTGGTTGATATAACTTTTCCTTCTAATATTTTTTTTGACATATGTTTTATTCCTGAGCGGAACTTGCCTTTTCTGCTAAGAGAGTTTTTATTCTAGCTATTTCTTTTCTTAGCGATCTAGATTTAACTAAATTTTTTTCTTTGCCTTTATACACATCCATCATGAATTTTTCAATAGTCTTTGTTTTTTCAACTAATTCTTTTTTTAAATCTTCTATATTCTTTTTTCTTAATTCTCTAATTTTTGTTTTCATATACTAAATCTTAATAACAAACCTTGTCTTTAAAGGAAGCTTATCTGCGGCACGTTTAAATGCAGTCCTTGCTGTAGCCTCTGTTACGCCTGCCATTTCAAATATCACTTTGCCTGGCTTAATCACAGCAGCAAAGTGGTCTGGAGCGGCTTTACCACTACCCATTCTAGTTTCATTTGGCTTTTTAGAAATAGCCTTGTGTGGAAATATTCTGATCCACAACTTTCCGCCTCTTTTAGTCTGGTGAGAAATGGCCTTTCGTGCAGCCTCTATCTGTCTAGATGTGATTAACCCTCTGTCTTCTGATTTTAAAGCAAAATCTCCGAAAACCACACTACTACCACGCACAGCAATGCCCTTGTTGTTTCCTCTTTGTATCTTTCGGTATTTTACTTTTTTTGGCATTAACATAGTTTTTTCCTTTATTAAACACGTAGGTGACTAATCACAACTTATTGTTTTTTAAAGACCTCCTGTAAGTTTAGTTCGCCTTTATATATCCAAACCTTGATGCCTATAGTTCCATATAACATCTTGCAGTCTAGTTGAGCATAATCAATGTCAGCTCTTAGAGTTTGTAGCGGAACTGGGCCTTGTTTAAAGCTTTCGGACCTTGCAATTGTATTACTTCCACCCAAAAGACCTTTTATCTGAATCATTATTCCCTTAACTCCACGGTCCATCGCCGAAGTAATTGCGGCATTCGCAATTCTCTTTGCTGGAATACGCCTTTTAAGCTGGCGTGCAATGTACTCGGCTACCAAAACGGACTCTGTTTCCGGATTTTTCACTTCTTCAGCTGTTATCTTTACTTTAGCTTTTGTAAACTTTCTTAGTTCCTTTTCTATTGCTTCGATACCCAAACCGCCCTTGCCAATAACCAACCCCGGATTAGAAACTTTTAGTAAAACTTTTACTTCATTAGCCGATCTTTCAATTTCCACTGCTTTTAAACCCGCAGTTGACAATTTATCTTTCAAAAATCTGCGCAAAATAAAGTCTTCAAATGCAAAGTTAGCGTATTCTTTTTTTTCTCCAAACCACTTAGACTTCCAATCTTTTGATATACCTAGCCTAAAACCAAGTGGATGTATTTTCTGCCCCATACTAACCCTGCTTCCTTTCAGATAAACCAACTACTATTTTACTACTGCGCTTTAATAGCGGGTCATGGCGGCCCTTAGAACCAGCTCTACCCGACTTAACAGTTCTACCACCATCTACACAAACTTCTGACAAATACAAACCTTCTTTCTTTAATTTAAGGTTATTTATTGCGTTTGCCTCAGCAGATTTCAATGTCTTTAAAATTAACTTGGCGGCTTTAGTCCTATCAAAGGCTAAGAATATTTTGGCTGCAATAAGATCTTTACCTCTTACTTGGTCCAAAACAATAGCCACCTTTTTTGGGGATATTCTTGCGCTATTATTTTTTGCATAAACTTGTGCTTTATTATTCATATACTAAATAACCTTATGCAGTAACAACACCCTTTTTAGAAGAATGTGCTCTGAAAGTTCTTGTGGGTGAAAACTCCCCCAATTTATGACCAACCATTGATTCAGTTACATAAACAGGCAAGTGGTGGCGACCATTATGCACTTCAAAAGTCAATCCAACCATTTCTGGAGTTATAGTGGACCTTCGAGACCATGTTTTAATTGGCGTCTTTTTACCTGAGTCTAAAACTTTTT
>JBPOHY010000054.1:0-4588 GCA_052035055.1 candidate division WWE3 bacterium
TCCCAAGATTGAAGTTATTGGCAATGGTAGTTGCAAGTATTACTGCCTTGATTTTAGACTTAGCCATACCTAAAAGACTTACCACTACAAAAGGTAGCGATTTGGTTTCTAGAATGTTGGCAAAAGCCTTTAAGCTTTAAAAAGTGATTTAAAAATTTTACTGGAGCATTTCTAGTCTGCGTGCAAATTCAGCATCATGCTCTCGAGAGTATTCTATAATGTCACGAACTGTAGCGTTAAATGATTTCTTAATTCCACCTGATCGCTGTCTGTATTCAACATACTCGACCTGGCTCTGAGTGAATTCAATAGGAAGTCTTTTTACAAAAATACCCTTTTCGGCCTTCTTTATAAACTGCGTAACTCTATTTTTAAGATTCTTTTGATTGTACGTAACTGATGTAACTAGTTTTATAGGGTTTCCTGCTAGTGGAGGACCTGCGGTAGCTTCGGACTCATGGCGTAACACTAAGGTGGGTTTATTGTAAGAAATAGCAGACCTGATTTCGTAACCTATTGTGGCACTAGAAACACTGCACTCTGCGACAAAAAAATCAGCATCTTTAAGCTGCTGCTCATATTCAAGATAATATTTTTTTAGATCCTCTTTTGTAAGAGTTGAAAGAGTATTTTTTGTAAGGTCCTCGTATGAGTTTAAAACAATACACCCCAAAGCATTAAAAATATCTATTATTTGTTTGTAATATTCACCATACTTTTCCCTACCAGAGATTGGTGCTGCAAACAAAACTGTTTTCCTAGTATGTTCTTTTTCTGACATAGTAATTGAGATTGGGCAGCGAGACTTCTGCCAAGATTATAGCAAAAAGTTTCAAGTTACAATAGGAAAAGTATCAAGCTCGTACGCGAAGTTCCTGAAAAACAGCATCCGGACTACCAATAGCCTTCCAATGAGAGCGGCTAGTGGCACATGCCGCTATTGGATGCCCACGTAATTTCCCAACAGGTCTCGCAAAATGTATCAGCATCCTTGTTGCCATCTTGCTTTTTACTATTTTGTTTCCAACTAGTTGATTGACATAAATTCTAGTCTTATCCATGGGTTGAATAACCCACGGGTGCCCGGCCCTTATTTCGCTAAGTACTAGATCTATTACGTGTTTACGCGTTCTGGTTGTATAAACGCTACGCCCGCCTAAACCCTTAGAAATATCCTCGCCGCTGTATTTAACTACATAGTTTTTTCCAACAACGCTATTTAGCGTTAGCGCTTTGCCTTCTAAAATAAACTCTTGGTCCGGGTCTGCGGGCAGTAGCGCAGTGGGTGGAATTATGGCCTTTACCTCAGGGCTAAAGTAAGAATCGAGGTCGGGATGGTGGACCCAAGCCATAGGAGATTTGCAGTCGTACAACATGCTTAGCGGAGGTTCTATAATAATATTATTCGCAAGGGATGCCTCAATAAGATTTCTACCAATTTCACTAGTTGCCAAAGTACCCAAGTTAATTTCGCGGCGGTATAAGAAATCAACCTTTTTATCGTAGTTTTTAAGGAAAATTTCGCCCTTCTCATATTTAAGATGGCCAACCAAATTGCGCGTAGAGACTACATATGCATCAAATCCCAACTCATTTAACTTACCCGCAAAAAAGTTTTGCTCGGCCTCATATCCAGGTGGGCATGTCAAAACTATTACGGGAGATTTTTTTCGGATGACTGAGCGCACCGTTTCGCAAAACGCTGCAGCCATACCCTTTTGGTTACCAATAATTCCGCGGGTTCCCGTAACATCTCGTATAGCAGATAACCAACTTTCTACAAACCCCATACCACCAATACGTTCTTGAACTTCTACCATAAACCAAATTGATGTGAGATCTGCTCTACAAAATAGCGGTAGCATGTCCTTTTGGGCAACAGAAACAATTTTTTGAATTTCAAGTTGCTTACTACTTAGTGGACCAGATATAGAAGAAACTACCCATTTAAGGTGCTTATCAGACAAGGCATGGTTATAAACCAAAATACATTGCTGCCAATAGTCCCACAACAATCCTCCATTTTTGCTTACAGTACCCGCATCAGCGGCGCTGAGCTCAATAAAATCTGGGCTAACTTGAAGAACCCTGGATGGGTGGCGAACATAGTAACCACCGTGTTTCTTTAGTTCGGTTAATATTTTTTTTGCCACAACTACGTCGTCCCGAGTTAAAAGCTCCCCAACCTCTTTATTTAACAAAAAATTTGCGCCTTCACCGTTTTGGTATTTTTTCCAAGGCACAGCATAGCCTTCTTTCTCGGGGTACCAAGACTCAAACATTCGGGCAGTTACTTGAACAGCGTGTACAAATTTTTCTAAATCAGACAACTCATCTTTCTTGTTCTTTTGATTGAGTAAAAATAGAAAATCCTTAGTCACCAAGCGTCTGTAAGGATATATGGGTATGTGTACTTCTTTTACCACAATCTTTAAGGGCAATTTTGCCCAAACCGGCGTGTCTTTTGGTTTTATTTTATTTCCAGAACAACAAAAGTATTTGCCGCCTCCTTGGAAACGGCTTTTTTTTGGCAAATCTAACCCCACATCACAAACCGGCGTAAATACTGCGATATCCATAACAGACTTGGGTTGCCCTCCGTTTCTTAGTATGCGTGTTGAATACCCAAGAACGCTCAACAGCTCTATAACAGCAACACCACGTATATCATCTTCTTTTGTTACAAAATTTACTTTCATACCTTTGAATACAGTATAAAGTTAAAGTGCCAAATGTGGAAGTTGTCAGAAATATCCTGTATTATCAAGGTTACCCTATGAGGAACCCAAAGATTTCTATCGTCACTTGCACAAAAAACAGGGAAAAGTTTTTAAAAATATGCTTGCAATCAGTAGAGCAACAAACCTACAAAAATATCGAGCACATATTTGTAGACGGACACTCAACAGACGGCACCACCAAACTAATCAAAGCCTATATTAAGCGCAACCCACAACTGAATATAAAGTTAATAAACGCGCCCCCAAAGGGAATCGCAAACGCACTAAACATTGGTTTTGAGCATACAACGGGAGACATTGTGCATTTTTTACACGACGACGACTTTTATTATGACGTGCAAGCACTCGAACGCGTAGCGAACTATTTTTCTGAAAATCCAAAAGTTAAGTGGATCGTTGGTAATTGTGTGCTTATGTTTAGAGAAAAAGTAATAGTCCTTCCGCTTTCGAAAATACTAAAGCACGTGTTGAAAAAAGCTATAACGGTTTGGGATGTAATCTCACACGAGAACACATTTGCTACTAGAGAACTTTATGCAAAGTATGGACCTTTTAGGGAAGACAACAAGATTTGCGTCGAATATCAAATTTGGCTTAAAGCTTTGCGCGACACCGAACCGTTAGTCGTAGACGACAACTTCACGGTGTACCTAGTACATAAAGACAGTGTTACAAGTAACCCCTTTAATCAAATAATCGGCTCCAATATCGAAAATATAAAAATATGGAAAGATGTAAAAAACATACCAATAATAGGTAATTACGAAGATATGTACCTATATAAAAAAATAAACGATATTTCTAATAAACTGGCAGAATATAAAGAGTCTTTTATCAAAAATATGACTTCCTGAGTTGTTGACACAGACTTTTTGTTGTAGAATAGGCAAAATATACACACTTCTTATTTTTTGTTAATTGGAGGTACAAGTGAGTTTCTTTAAAAGGCGAAAACCAGCTCTTAAATTCCAACGGTTGGTTAGGTTTTTGTATGATGGAGAACCGTATAACATTTTGCACCATTTGCTCGACCCTAATGGCGGTACGCTGGTATTACCCGATAAGCGGATCGTTGGCTACAGCGGCTTCGAAATTGATAAAAGTGAAGTCACCTTGTTAAACCCACAGGAAAAAACCGACAGCTGTCATGCAACTCTATCGCAACTACATATAGCCAGAGCTACGGGCTGTGCGTTGTGCTCTTCAGTAATCTAAACAGGAGTTGATATGACAATAGACGTAGGAATGCTTTGGTTTGATAACGATGCACAAAGAAGTCTTGCAGAAAAGGTTTCACGAGCAGCTGAGTTCTATTACAAAAAATACGAGCGTAAAGCCAGCTTGTGCTATGTACATCCAGATATGGTAACCGACATAGAAAGAGCAGAGGACGTAAGATATATGGCGGAAGAAGTAGAAATTAGAACAACTCCAACTGTTTTGCCAAATCACTTTTGGATTGGATGCAAAGAAGCGTAAGTGCTTAATTTAGTTTAAATAATAAAGCCGGATGTCTAATCAATATTAGGTACACCCGGCTATTTTTTTGCACGCACACTCAAATGGCAGATCAAGCGCTGTTTAGGGCGTCGACCCTTGGATCTTCTTTGGTGGCATCACCATTATCCAAAAATTTATAACAGGCATCTTCAACAAAGGCTCTCATCGCATAGGAATCCAAGACTAAACTCATATACTTTTTTTGAGTTCCATAGCGCGAAGTAACAATAATACAAATGCCCTTAGCGTCAACAATTACCAACACTCCCAACATACCCTGTACCTTATTTACATACCACCGAAGTTCAGTTCTGTTCGAAAAGGCATGTTCAGCAGTTAATGTTCTT
>JBPOHY010000175.1:0-4301 GCA_052035055.1 candidate division WWE3 bacterium
CAAAAACTCTGGTTTAAAAGAG
Organism: candidate division WWE3 bacterium; assembly: GCA_052035055.1. GTDB lineage: Bacteria > Patescibacteriota > WWE3 > UBA101185 > UBA10185 > JBPOHY01. Next base: position 23 of record JBPOHY010000175.1, read on the forward strand.
CTTTTGAGTAGCGACCTGATTCTTTTCTCAAACTCGGTTTTGCCTTCTTCCTTGGTTTTTTGTTTATCGCTAAAACCTATATCTGATTTTCTCAAAAGTTCAGAACCTACATTAGAGGTCATTATCAAGATGGTATTCTTAAAATCCACAGTACGGCCTTTACTGTCCGTTAGGCGGCCGTCTTCCATAATCTGCAATAAAGCATTAAAGGTGTCGGGGTGTGCCTTTTCTATTTCGTCTAATAAAATCACCGAAAAAGGCTTGCGTCTAACAACCTCTGTTAACTGACCCCCGTTATCATATCCAACATATCCTGGAGGGGCTCCAATGAGCTTGCTCACAGAGTGTTTTTCCATATATTCGCTCATATCTACACGGACAATAAGCTCTTCATCTCCGTACAAAACCTCGGCTAAGGCCTTAGAAAGTTCAGTTTTACCTACTCCAGTTGGTCCCAAAAATAAAAATACACCAATGGGGCGCTTTGGATCTTTTAGACCGCTACGCGCTCTACGAATGGCCTCTGCCACTACCTTTACAGCATCGTCTTGGCCAACTATGCGCTGTTTCAAATTGTTTTCTAGGTTAAGTAGGCGTTCCTTTTCCTTAACACTTAATTTTTCTAGAGGAATAGAAGTAGCTCGAGAAACAACTTTTATAATATCGTCTTCCGTCACAGTTGGAACCTCCTCTAACTTAGTTTTTGTCCAAATTTCAAAAAGTTCATTTTTTATTTTTTCGGTATCGGCGAGCTCTGCTTGAAGTTTTTCTTTAGCCTCTGGGGTTATGCCTTCTTTGCGAACTTGTTCCTTTAACTCCCTAAGTTTTTCCTCGACCTCTTTTAAGTTGGCAGGTTCTTTTATTTGAGAAATTCTAACAAGGGCCGATGCTTCGTCTACCAAGTCAATTGCCTTGTCCGGCAAAAACCTGTCACTAATATAGCGAGAACTCATTTTTACTGCCGTTTTAATGGATTCATCAGAAATGACCACGTTATGATGCTTTTCATATCTCTCACGCAAGCCTTTGATTATCTCGATTGTATCCTCGGGGGTTGGTTCGTTTACCATAATAGGTTGAAATCTTCGTTCCAACGCCGCATCCTTTTCGATATATTTGCGATATTCGTCAATTGTAGTTGCACCAACCATTTGTAGCTCACCACGGGATAGTGAGGGTTTTAAAATGTTGGCCGCGTCCATAGCGCCCTCAGCGGAGCCGGTACCAACAACGGTATGCAATTCATCCAAAAACAAAATTATTTGCCCAGACGAACTAATAACCTCTTTCATTATGTCTTTCAGCCGACTTTCAAACATACCTCGGTGCGAAGTACCTGCAATAACCGAAGCTAAATCTAACGCAAAAACTCTACGACCCCTCAAAGGTTCCGGAACTTGATTTTTTACTATTCTTTGGGCTAATCCTTCGACTATAGCTGTTTTACCAACACCGGGCTCCCCTATCAATACAGGATTGTTTTTGGTGCGACGAGATAAAACATGAATAACCCGTTCGATTTCGTCTTTTCTACCTATTACTGGATCGAGTTTATCCTGCTTTGCCATTTCGGTTAAATCCCTACCGAATTTATCTAATTTTGAAGCTTGTGAAGACGTCTCCTGCATAACCTCTTTATGACATACTCGGCAAAGAGCCATGTATACTTGGCGTCCATCTATTATTTTATTAAAAGGGATTTCTGCTGGCCTTTGGCCACATCGATGACATATAACCATAATAATTTTTAGTATACACACGCGTTAGCACTTGGTCAAGCAAACTGCTAAAGTTGCACGCGGTATAGGCTTTTGTACTCAAAAGAGGTCCTGTACTACCAGGAGCTACTTTTGTACTCAAAAGAGGTCCTGTACTATCCGGAGCTGCTTTTGTATTATACCCATAACCTGTAAGTAGTAAAAGGAGCTAATTATGAACGTTGCTACACTTATCACAAATCTTTTGATCGGAGCTGAATTTGTGCTGTTTTTATTTATTTTAGTCGCGATGCTTTTAATCAAGGCCCAAGATGCTGGAGTTGTAACAAAAGATTATGCAAACAGATTTGTCATCTCACAAAGTGTTTTTTACTCTAGGGGTGAGTATAGGTTTATAAGTCTTCCCGTTGTGGTCTTTGTAGTTGTTGCTCTAGAAAAAATCTTTAGCTTTGGGGTATATGGAATTTCGGGTAGAGTAAATAATTCCCTGCTAGGCATAAACCTCATGGCGCTGGTTTCAATGGTAGTAGTCTTTGCCCTCGCAAAATTTGTTTACAACAATCAGGAGGGAGAATTTCATGTGTCGTTTCCGTGGTGGACTCTGTACAAAACAATCGGAGTTATCCTGGCCGTTACTGGAATAATACTGACTTACACCACCCACTTTAAGTAGACCCTAAAGGGCTGAATTAAAAACTCATGCCCTTTTTTTTATTTAGTGCTCCCAAACGTCACCGACAAAAGGGTCTGACTTTATTTTTACCTTTTTTAAAAACAAGTTCGCAGCCCTAATCATTTCGCCTGACAAAACTTGTGCAAAGTCTTCTGCTTGATCCTCACGTATTTCACACACTATTTCGTCATGAACAGTCGAAATTAATGCGCCGTCTACATTGTCTTTCTTTATACGATCATGCACAAAAACCAACGCGTACTTTATGGCATCAGCATTTGTACCTTGGATAGGGTGATTTTTAGCTTCGCGCCCAATAGAACTCATAAGCTTTTTATAATCAGGGTCGGTTTTTGGAGGTATTTTGTACCAGCGTTTACGTCCCCCAGGGGTAGAACTCCAACCCAACCTTTGAGCATCTTTGGCGGTTCTGTCCAAAAAGTCTTTAACCTTTGGATAACTCTTAAAAAATTTGGCGATTAAATCCTCGCTCTCGGTCACTGTAATTTCCTTCCCAGTTTCTTGAAAAATACGCGTAACTAAGCCTTGCGCTCCCATACCATACATCAGTCCAAAGCCTATTGGTTTTGCAAGCTGCCTGAGTTCCGGATACTTCTTTTTAAAATCGTCAGAGTAAGGTTTATCAAACATCAAAGAGGCCGTGTATGAGTGAATATCAAGACCATCCTCATTTAGTGCTTTTAACATTTGGGCGTCTCCAGATAAGTCAGCTAGCACGCGCATTTCAAAGGACGAGTAATCAGAAACCACTAACTTATAACCGGGTTCGGGGTTAAAACATTCCCTAAATGGGGCCTCTTTAGAATTTCGTGGGATATTCTGTAAATTTGGATTGTTACAGGCAAAGCGTCCGGTCGCGGTCCTGATTTGCAAAAATTCTGGGTGAATACGGTGGGTCTTTTTATTGATTCGGTTTAACAACTTTTCACCATATGTAGAAATTAACTTCTCGCACCCGCGGTAATCGCTCAAGATCTTAACCAGCGGATGGTTTACCGTAGACAGGATATTACTTCCGGTTGATGGGAGATTTAGACCTAGCTTTCCGTTAAATAGCGCGAGCAACTGCATCTGACTGTTGATATTAATTGCGTCTGCTACACCTCCAAAAAGGTCGTATTGAGAAACACTATAATAAGGACGAATAGCTTCTTGAAAATTCTTTAAATACTCATCTCTGCGCACCTCTAGGCTTTTAATGATTTCTCGCCATTTCTTTTTGTCTATAAAAACACCCTTTAATTCCATTTCGGCAACAACGGGACAAGTTGCAAACTCGAGCTTGGCAATCTTTAGTACATTTTCTTTTTGGAGAAGTTTGAGCTGCTGCTCAAAAATAGGAAACAGCACAAGAGTATCGCGACCCGCATATCTAAGCTGCTCTTTTGTAATACTAGAATTCGGAGTTAGGTCAACAAAAGATTTCTGTAACTCCTTAGTTATAACTCCTTTTCCCACGTATTTATCAGCGATAGCCTCTAGACCTAAACCATCATCTTTACCCGCAGTTAAAACACCTTCGGCTAGCATAGTGTCATAAATATTTACAACACTTACGCCAGTTTGAATTTTTAAATAGGAATAATCGAATTTTGCGTTTTGAAAAAGCTTTATCTTGCTAGAATCTTCCATTATCTTTTTAAATAAAGGAATTTCACCTAACTTAACCCTGCGTGCGTCAATAATATAGCTAATTTCGGCGGTACCCAGTTGAACCAATAACAATGTGTTTGTGTATGGGTCAAAACCTGTAGACTCAACGTCGACTGCGATAACTTTTTCTTTATCTAATTCTTCGAGTACACGGTTAGCGGCATCGTATGTAGTAACATACTCATATTTAGGAGCGTTAGGGTCAAATTTTAGT
>JBPOHY010000179.1:0-5312 GCA_052035055.1 candidate division WWE3 bacterium
ATACGAAGCTGTGGATTTTTCTGAGAAACCTAAAAAATATATTTTAGCCGAACTCCCCTATCCTTAGGTAAAGTTTTTGCACGTGGGGCACATGATGAGATACACCGTTCCGGAAATATATTCCAGATTTTTGAGGATGAATAATTACAACGTCCTGTTTCCCATGGGTTGGGACTCTTTTGGACTTCCCGCCGAAACTTACGCAATAAAAACAAACAGAACCCCGCAAGAAGTCATTGCCGAAGCAACGGTGAATTACAAGCAAGCAATGAAAGACATGGGATATGCAATTGATTGGAATCGTGAAATTAATACGGCAGATCCGAACTACTACAAGTGGACACAATGGATATTTTTAAAGTTATTTGAAGCAGGTTTGGTTGAGGAAAGGGAATTGCCAGTCTGGTGGTGCGAAGAGCTAGGAGTTTTGGCAGACGAAGAGGTTTTACCCGACGAAAAGAGCCCGACCGGTAAAAAATCTGAGCGAGATGGCTACCCGGTATACAGAAAAACTCTAAAACAGTGGGTACTAAAAATAACCGCCTATGCCGACAAGCTACTAGATGGTTTGAATGAGGTTGACTATTTTGAATCAGTAAAGGCCGGTCAAATTAATTGGATAGGTAAAAAAGAAGGTATCAACATTGATTACAGGGTCGAAGGCACAACTGACAGCATAACTTGCTTCACCACACGCCCTGACACCAACTTTGGCGCAACATTTGTAGTAATTGCGCCAGAACATGAGTTTGCAGCTAAGGTGTCGGCAAACAACCCAGAGGTCAAAAAATATGTAAATGAAGCAACTGCCAAAAGTGAAATGGAAAGGCAAACCGACAATAAAGAAAAAACTGGAGTATTTACAGGATTTTACGCAATAAACAATCTTAACCAAGAAAAAATGCCTATATGGGTTTCGGATTATGTGCTAGTCAATTACGGCACCGGTGCCGTAGTGGGGGTTCCTGGACATGATAAAAGGGATTTTGAGTTCGCTTCGAAGTTTAGTATCCCTATAAAAAGAGTAGTTGTGGCGGAGGATGGTGACAGTTCTGATATAAAGACTTTGGAACAGGTACAGGAAACCGAAGGTACAATGATAAATTCCGAATTTTTGAATGGCTTAAATATTCACGAAGCTACCCAAAAAGTGATGGACTATTTGGAGGAAAAAGGAGTTGGGAAGAAAAGTGTGACTTACAAAATGCGCGATCAAATATGGTCACGCCAACGTTACTGGGGAGACCCAATACCACTAGTAACAAAAGAGGACGGCACCGTAGAAGCAAACAATAATTTACCGGTTGAATTGCCAATTTTAAAAGACTTTCTTCCAGAAAACGGCCAAGCTCCTTTGGAAAAAGTTCCGCAATGGTACACCACAAATGCTAAGGACGGCTCTCCAGCTAAGCGTGCAACTGACACAATGCCAACGTGGGCGGGATCAAATTGGTATTACATGCGATATATTGACCCAACTAATAACGAAACCTTTGCTGACTTTGAGAAACTAAAATATTGGATGCCAATTGATAAATACTTTGGAGACGCTGGACACACTACTGCGCATATGCTTTACGCAAGGTTTTGGTATAGATTCTTATATGATCAGGGGCACGTACCTCATACCGAACCGTTTAAATGGAGAATGAGTGGCGGGCTACTCCTAGGTACAGACAAGAGAAAAATGTCTAAATCAAGACCAGAGTTTGTTGTAAACCCTGCAGACATTTTGAATGACTATGGTGCAGATGCGATACGCGTGTATTTAGCTTTTATTGGACCATATGACGAAACCTACCCATGGAATAACAGCAGTGTCGGGGCCTGTTATAAATTTGTAAGAAGCGTTTACGATCTAAAAAATAAAGTTTCAAAAAATATCCATAACAAGGAATTAGAAATAAGCTTTCACAAGATGGTTAAAAACGTTACTGAAATGTGTAATGACATAAAAATGAACACTGCAGTGGCAGAATTTATGAAATTCTTAAATGAAACAAAAAAGTGCGACGCAATCGATATAGAAGTATTTAAAGGATTTATTAAAACAGTAGCTCCATTCGCGCCATTTGTAACCGAGGAACTATGGCAGGAATTACACGGTTATACTGAATTTAAAAAAGAAAATAGCATTCATGTGCAGGAATGGCCAAAATTTGATGAAAACTTAATAAAAAGCAGTACAGTGACAGTAGCCATCCAAATTAATGGAAAGGTGCGCGACCAAATAGAAATTAACGTGGATGAAATTGAAGATGAAGTAAAAGCTAAGGCCTTAGCACAAGAAAAAATTCAACAGCACATGCAAGAAAAAGAACTAAAGCAATTTATATACGTAAAAGGCAGAATAATAAACCTAGTAGTCTAAGAGACTTTAAAAATACTTTCTAGGACACCCTCAATAGGAATACCCCCCTGCTTAGCAGCCTCCACAACTGCCATGAGAGTTTGGGCGGATTGCACCTCGGCACTCTCTGTTTTTATAGATTCAACAATAGTAGCCATCTCAGGCGAGACTACATTCTCAGTGCTAGCATTTGGCACAAAATCTTGAATCTCAAAATTTTCCGCACCTTCAGGTACAAATGAGTCAGCTTCCATAAACTCAAAATACCATAAAATTACCGGCTTTGTTATACCAGTAATTAAACTTTTGGGTGTAACCCGTAGCCCACTTGTTATGTGGACTGCCTGTATTGTAAGCTAGAGCCAACTCCTCGGTACTTATAGCTCCATATATCGTTAAGCTTCTTTTGTGATAGCGCCCTATCATGTCTATATTGGTCTTAGGGTCAGCTAATTCTTGGGGACTCCCATTAAAGCCCAGATATTTTGCTGTAGAAAAAAGAATTTGACCCATACCATGGCTAGACTCACCCAAATGCGGTTCGTAGCGCGTAGCATTTTCGCGGCCACCAGACTCAACCATAATTGTTGCAAAAATCAGCTTTGGGTCTAAATCATATCTGGTAGCGGTATCTACAATAGCACCACCATACTTTTGCCAAACCTTATATGCATTTTTATCCTCCTGAGAGAAATTACTTATGTTGTATTCTTGTATACGCTCAAAGTGTTGCTGGGACTTTGTATTGTAGTAAGCAGTGGCTTTGGCCGAGTAAGTAGTCATGCTTAATGTGACAACAAAAGCCGCTGCGAGCGGTTTGGCATACTTTTTTAAGTTATTAACGTCTATGCCATTTGCAACCAGCCACTCGTATACGTCTTTATGTTTCTCTTTTAATTCTTGCAGTAACTCTTGGTGGAGCTCCTGTAAGTCTTGGAGTTTAGTTTGTAGATCGGTTAAATTAACAGCGGCAGTCATCTTAAAAATGATAGCACACGACAATTTGAGCAAAAAAAAACCCTTCAGCTGTTAAAATGAAGGGTTTGAGGGACATAAACAAAATTTCCGTAATATCTAAGATCTCCGCATATAGTGAGTTTGAATTAAGTAGTCGATTTTTAACGCTAACAGACCACCAACTACAAAAAATACAAGATCAAGTGGATCATAGTATCCAACTGGGAAGAAATTAAACAGAGTGATACCTTTGTATTGAAGATATTCCGTAGCCCACCCTAAAATAACAGCTCCAATTACACATAGCCAAGTTGGGCCAAGGCTTTTAAAAAGTAATTTGTGGACCAGGTGCAATCCAAAATAGACTATAACCACATCTATAATCTGGTTACAGTAATCACTCAAAATTGGCGTATATGGTATGTGGTTGAGAAGAAAGCTAATTAATACGAGCACACTTATGGTTGAACTCATAGCGGATGCTCTTCGATTTTGATACATACAAGCCTCCAGTACCTAAGAATAATTAATTTTGAATTATTATACACTATAGGATGCACGTTGGCAAATACTGTATTCGGGTTCTATTCGGTTCATGATATTATTTGGATATGAGTCAAAAGATAGATGAAAAGGTCTCAGTAGTGGTTGCATTTGACCATGCAAAAAGAAAAACACAGCCTATCAAGGTCGTATGGAGAAATCATACTTACACTTTTAAACAATTTGGCTTTTACCACAAGTATAAACATGGAGATACTACTTTTCATGTAATTAGCGCGGTGTGCGATAACTTAAACTTTAGGCTAACTCTAAACAGCGAAACGCTAAGTTGGACACTGGACGAGGTATTTGATGCAAATATTGGGTAATACTCAATTTAATACAGCCCCAGCATACTTTATGCACATAGACATAAATTCGTGCTTTGCAACAATTGAGCAACAAGCCAATCCCCTACTCCGCTACAAACCAGTGGGAGTTTCTACAACCAGCAAAAGAAACGGGATCATTTTGGCTTCTTCGATAGAGGCAAAAAAATACGGAATAAAAGTAGGTACTAGAGTGGCAGATGCCAAAAAAATATGCCCACAAATAACAATTGTAAATCCTGACCCAAATAAATATCGTTACGTACACCATAGGCTAAGAGAAATATTGGGGCACTACACTAATGAGTTTTATCCAAAGTCTATAGACGAATTTATTTTAAATTTTACTAGCTGCCCCGCATTTGATCAGGGCCTAATAAAGGTAGGAAAAGAAATAAAACAACGCATAAAGGATGAAATCGGCGACTACATTACGGTTTCAATAGGAATTTCGAAAAATAGGTTTTTGGCAAAAACAGCTTCAAATATAAAAAAACCCGATGGGCTCGAAGAAATAACTGAGCACAATTATTTGCAAGTTTTTAGAAATATAGAGTTAATTGCGTTGTGTGGTATAGGAACGCAAAGCCTTGAGAAATTAAAAAGTATGGGTATTTACACTACACTCGACCTATACCACGCAGACCCACACTATCTAAAATGCACCTTTGGGTCGGTAATTGGGTATTACTGGCACTTGCGACTACGCGGGTATGAAATAGAAGATTACAAACCAACACGCAAAAGCTTTAGCAATCAGGCTGCCATTTCTCCGGCAATAACAAGGTTTTCGGACTTGGAGCCCATTTTAAGCAAGCTGGTAGAAAAAGTTGGTTTTAGGCTCCGAAAGCATGGGTACAAAACTCAGGGAATTTTTTTAGCCCTGCGTTATAAAAATCAACAATACTGGCACGTTAGCAAAAAAACACAAACAATTTTTGACTCGCGCGACCTGTATAAAGAGATTTTGCGCTTATACGACCAAGCTCCTAAAAAACCCATTACCCTAGCAAGCGTTGGCTGTTTTAATTTGGTAACCCTAGAACAATCACAACTGAAATTATTCGAAAATGCCCAAAGACAACACACCTTAGTAGTCTGCATGGATACTATTAATAAAAAATGGGGAAACT
>JBPOHY010000024.1:0-4309 GCA_052035055.1 candidate division WWE3 bacterium
CCATTTCTATCAATGTTTAACCCAAAATAAGCAACATCTGTAAGCTTATCTAATTGTAAGCCTGCCGCGGTTTCTAGTTTCCAATATGGCAAGTAGCCATATATTGTTTTTTGAGGGGCTTTTTCCAGTTTAAATAAGTTAAAAATGCTTAGGGACTCCGAAAAGGGTGCAATTATAGAATGTCGTGTTTTTTGAGGTCCGTGTTGTACATACATAGATGCAGCACCCAGCATTATTGCTAGTATAAAAACGATTTTTAAAATTACTGTTTCTTTCCTCATCTCTCACATAATACAGTTCATATCCAAAACCTTCCAGGCTTATATGATGTAAAATACTACTGTGAAAAGTAAAAAAGCTAAAAACATCTTATTGTTTGTATTCTCGTCCCTTGTGCTGGGGTTGTACGTCTACAAAAATATAACGATACAAAATACATTATCTACATCCTTTGTTTTTCCGGCCCCTAAGCTAGCCTCACAGAATCAAAAGTGTGACCTTTTAGAAACCCTAGAGTATGTGGACTACAAACAGAGTGACTGGGAAGTTAATAACAAGTTTGGTATCTACATTTACGCAGAAAATAAGGACTTTTTTGAGTTAGCCCAAACTTTAGTGAACTCTAACGGTGGCGACTGGGGATATGCTTTGGTTCCGTTTAATGTGAATGATCGAGATTTTGGCAAATGGAATAGAGCTTTTGAACAAATGCGTAATAAGCACTTAATCCCGATAATTCAGTTATGGGCAATAGACCCCGATGATTATTATGACCAAACCAAGGACGCCGCCATATTTTTAAACCAGTTTATATGGCCTATAAAGCCCAGATATATAAGTGCCTATAACGAAATGAACGACGCTAAGTTTTGGGGTGGGGAAGTAAACCCAGAGCAATACGCCGAGGTATTAGACGCCACCATCCAGCTTTTTAAAGCGGTAAATGACAACTTTTTTATTATGAATGGAGCTTTTAATGTAAGCGCCCCCACGGATTCGTCTTTGGGTACACTAGACTCGTTTACGTATATGCGTAGGATGGATGCAAAGGTTCCAGGTATTTTTAGTGGATTAGACGGTTGGGCATCGCACCCGTATCCACAGCCTAACTTCTCGGGTAATCCGGATGCGTCTGGACGCTGGAGTATAAGGGCTTATGAGGATGAACTCGACTTTTTAAAGAATGAGTTGGGTTTAAAGAAAGACTTACCGGTATTTATTACAGAGACAGGTTGGGCGCATGCAGAGGGTGATAGTTATAATTCCTCCTTTTTGCCGTCCGCCACTGTAAGTAAATATTTTGAAAAAGCCTTTGAGAATGTATGGTTACCGGACGATAGGGTTCGCGCTGTTACGCCTTTTACAATTAGGTATGACGCTCCCTTCGATCACTTTTCCTGGGTAAATAAGGACAATGTTCCTTATCAGCAGTTTGACGCTATAAAAAATCTCGACAAGGTAAAGGGCACCCCACCAGTATTTCAAATTTCCAGGATTTCTACATGCTAGCCGGGATTTTAAGTAAAAACGCACTCAGTATTGCCAGTAATACTATTTATCAAATTATTGGTAAGGCTAGTACGACTTTAGTGACAATTATTACTGTTGTTGTAGTAAGCCGTACCTTTGGCACTGAGGGCTATGGCGAGTTTTCTCTAATGCAAAATTGGCCGGCACTTTTTTTTATCATCGTAGATTTTGGGATTAATGCTATAGCGGCAAGGGAGCTTTCTAAGGATTTTTCTAAGGCTGGTAAGTATGTTGGAAATATTATTGTTTTACGCGTAATTATGTCTTTTGTATTTATTGGTGCGCTGTATTTAGCATTGGGTTTTTTCCCATATTCAAACCTACTGAGGTTTGGCATTGGCTTGTCCTCTTTATTACTTGTTACCTATGCGTTTATTACCTCAATGAATATTGTTTTTCAGGTGAAATTAAGATACGACCTGTCGGTTAAGGCTTTGTTGGGTGGCTATGTTCTTATATTGATCTTGGTTCTATTATTTTCTTATTTAAAATTCCCGGTTTGGTCTATAGGAAGTGTGTATGTTTTAGGTGGAATTGTTACTGCTATATTGGCTTACCACTACTTAAGGAAATTAGGCGTGCGTCCACAGTTTGTTTTTGATTCAACGCTATCTAAATTTTTGCTTTTGCAGACACTGCCGATTGGTATTACCTTTGTATTCAGTCAAATAAATTTTAAGGCTGATGAAATACTGCTATCTATTTTGAATTTACCGGCTAGTCTAGGCTTAAATAATTTAGAGTCGGTGGCTTTATATTCATTGCCCTACAAAATTTTCGAAGTCACTCTTGTAGTTCCCACCTTTTTTATGAATTCAGCCTATCCGGTTATGGTTAGAGATATGCTAGTAGGTAAACAACAGCTAAAGAGAACTTTTATTAAATCAGGTCTTGTACTAGCTGTGCTGGCGGTAATAGTCTCTTTGGTGGGAATAGCCCTAGCCCCACTTGCAATAAAAATACTTGGTGGTTCGGAGTTTTTTTATTCGATAACTGTCTTGAGGATTTTGTTGGGTGGTTTGATTTTTTATAGCCTGACGCAGCCGTTGGCCTGGCTACTCGTAACCCTAGAAAAGCAAAAATACCTGCCGCCCATATACATAAGCGCTGCGGCAGTGAACCTATTTTTAAACATTATATTTATCCCGAAGCACTCTTTTTACGCATCGGCGATAATAACTCATATCTGTGAAGCACTTATATTGATTATGCTGTCCTTTGCTACTGCAAGAGCTTGGAAGCTTAAATATGTTTAAATACCTTTTTTATGCCGTAGTTTTTGCGCTATCTTTAGGGCAATTTTCGGTAATATATCAGTCTGGTGGGTTAAAAATATATTTATTTGACGTTTTAATCTGCGGCTTTGTATCTTACGGCATTCTTATTTGCTTACTCAAAAAACACTTCAAATTCTTGGTATATCACTTGCTCTTTTTGGCTTTTTGTATATTCGCGGCACTAAGCCTACTCAGAGTTAGCTCTGCACTACAGTTTAGTGATTTAGTCAGCGCATCCTTTTATCAATTCAGGCTCGTGTTTTACTTTTTTAGCGGTGTGATAGTTTTTAACGCTACTAGAATGGGTTTGATTTCGTTTCCCCAAGTATACAAGTCGTTTATTTTGTCCGGAGTTTTTGTGTCTCTGACCGGATGTATTCAATTGTTGGTTTTACCCGATCTCGAAGTTTTAGACCCATTATTGGGCTGGGACCCCCACAAAAATCGTCTAGTCTCTACTTTTTTGGACCCAAACTTTGTAGGCGGTTATTTGGTTTTATGTATGACCGTTTTTTTATATATGCCTAAAAGGACATTAGCTTCAAAGGTAGCTTTTTTATTTATGCTTTTAGCTTTGTTTTTTACATACTCCAGAAGTTCTTGGGCAATGTTTGCAGTGATAATGCTGATCTATGGAATATTTAAGTCGCGCATAGCTCTAATAGTTGCCGTTTTGTTAATGCTTAGCGCTTACTTTGCGGTACCTCGCATCCAAACTCGTATAGCTGGCATAACAGACCCAGCAGACTCAGCTCACTTTAGGTTAATATCGTGGAGAAATACTTGGGAAATTGCCAAAGATAATCTGTATATGGGCGTAGGATTTAACAATTTTAGGAACGCGCAGTTGGCATATGGTTTTGTTGACCCCGGAGATTCAGAAGCACATGGCGTGTCTGGGTCGGATTCTAGCATTTTGCTGGTTCTGGCAACTACTGGGGTATTTGGGCTTAGTTTGTTTCTGATAGCCTATATATACCCGATGCTTAGCTTTGACCTTTTTAAATTGTCCGTTGGTGCTAGTCTTTTATTGCATTCTCAATTTGTAAATTCATTCTTTTATCCCCAGATTTTATTTTTTTTCTTTGTAATGGTAATATCTAGTCCAAATCTGCAACAGCCCGCTAAAATTTGAGAATAGTTGTAAAGGAGTTGGCAATGACCGATGCACTCGCCAAAATTAAGATTCTTGTGATTATGCCTACTGATACCAAAGTTGATTGGGCAAGTATTTTGGATACCGGCACGTACGAAGTTACCGAAATGCCCATGGGCACTTTTAAGCTTTTGGAGATCCCCTATGCTGCTTTAAACAAGGGATATAAATATGTTTTTGTTGCCCCTGGAAGTGCGGAAGATGACCTTAGTTCTCCTGGTTTCTTTTTTGCTAAAAATTGGCTATTGGGACGCTTTAAGGTGAGTACCTTTCAGGAGTTAGTAGAATTTAAACATATCAACAGGTTTCTGTTTTAGTGTTCTATGCGCAGCAGTTTTTATACAAT
>JBPOHY010000189.1:0-7399 GCA_052035055.1 candidate division WWE3 bacterium
ACTATTAAAATAGTTATCAAACCTTTTGTACTACTACTATCCATATTAAAACTTATCCCCATTTTTTAGAATGGGTCTTTCTAAGTGAAACTTTGTACTCTTTTGGAACGCATGTGCAGCACGTAAAACAGTACTCTCATCAAACATGTCACCCATAAATTGAACTCCCACAGGAAGCCCATTAGACAGCCCACATGGAACAGAAACGCCGCAAATACCAGCTACCGAACTCTGTTCGAACAAAATATCCATTAGCTCTCCAAACATAGATGAATTTTTTGATTCACCTAGCTTTAGGGCAATACAAGGCATTGTTGGGGCAATAATAAGGTCAACCTGAGAAAAAGCTATATTTAAATCCTCTACCAGTAGAGTACGTACCTTCTGTGCTTTTGAATAAAAAGCATCGTAATAACCCGCACTAAGCGTATACGCCCCTAACATCATTCTTTTGCGCGCTTCAAAACCAAACGCGTCGCGACTGTGGCCAAACCGAATGCCGTCAAATCTGGCTAAATTAGAAGAAACCTCAGACCTTTGCAAGATTGTATAAACGGCAATTGAATACTTTGGGTCCATTAAATCTATTTCGATAATTTCGGCTCCCTCACTCCTACAAATCTCAACTGCATTTAAAACAAGTTTTTTTACTTCGGGTTCCATATCTATCTCAAAGTACGACTTAGGTAAACCAATTCTTAAGCCTTTTAAGCTCGCATCCCCTAGTAAGTCTACATAGTTTTCAACGCCTCTTTGCGCGCTTGTGGCATCGTTTTCGTCTGCTCCTGCAATTACTTGTAAAATATAAGCTGCGTCCTCAACTGTTTTTGTAAGGGGACCTGGAGAATCGGTCGAGGAAGCCATGGCAACAACACCATATCTACTCACTCGCCCATAACTCGGCTTAAAACCCGTAACGCCGCACCAACCTGCGGGTCCACGAATACTCCCAGCGGTTTCACTACCTATTGCAAAAATGCACATGTCGGCGGCTAATGCAGCTGCGGAACCACCCGAAGATCCACCTGGTACCCTTGTGATATCCCAAGGATTTTTGGTTTCAAAAAAGTCTGACGTTTCTGTGGAAGACCCGTGGGCAAAAGCATCCATGTTAGTTTTTCCTAACATAATTGCTCCCGCGGCATTTATTTTGGCGGTAACAGTTGCATCAAACGGTGGAATATAATCTTTTAATATTTTTGATGAGGCTGTAGTTTGAACACCTTTTGTAGAGAAATTATCTTTAAGTGCATATGGGATGCCTAAAAGTGGCATTGACTCAAATATACTTGTGTCTTTAGCAATAAGTTTATCGGCTTCGCGTGCCTTTTCTAAAGCCGCATCCGCCGTTACGGTTATAAATGCTTTAATATCAGAATCCAGTAGCTGTATTTGGTGTAAACAGGCATTGGTCAAATCAACCGAAGTAAATTTTCTATCCTTAAGACCATGAATTGCTTGTGTAATAGTTAATGTGTGCAAATCTTCCATATCAGTGCCTATCAAAAACGGCTTTAGTGGCAAACATATTTTTTATGGCCTCGTGCGCATTGCTTAGTGCTTCTGCCTGCGTAAGAGTATTCGAGGTTGAGTCTTGCACCTGAAACACGTTGGTAAGCCCAGTCACTTGGTAGGTTTCTGCCACTTTAGAGGTATCCAGTTCGTCTAGGACAGCAATATAGTCAATAGTTTCAGAAAGCATTTGAGAAAGCTTCTCTATTTCTTCGGAAGATAGGGCTAAATTGCAAAGTTTTGATATATGTAAAACGTCATTTTGCGAGAGCGCCATATTAGACAATATACATATTTTTTGCTATAATGGCAACAAATTCTATAACAACTATTGAGTAAAAATCATTCTAGTAGAGGTGCAGATGAACAAACCTGGAACATTAACTTTGATAACTTTTTTTCTAATGATTGTTACTATCATTTTACATTTTGCTGATGATGCTGAGTATAACTGGCTACAACTCTTAACAAGTTTTTTTGCTATCGTATCAGGCATGATGATGCTAACAAATATTCGGGGATTCGCACATACAGAAGCCTTTCTAAACCTCAAACTGCTATGGTACTCATTAGGTTTTATTGTAGCTGCACTAGTTCTTTCGATAGTGTCAATCGTCCTGTTATGAGAGACTAAGTGCATAAATTGACCTTGATTGAAATACAAAGGTTTTTATCTTGGCGTGCACTTGGCACGAGGTTGGAGGTGTAAATGAATATCATACTTGGACTACTCTATTGGGGCGTTGTGATGACCGTTTGGTGGACAATTCTTAAGCTACTAACCGGGAAGTCATTACACTGGCGCGATATTTCTGATCGAGCAACAAAAAGGTAAGGTAAAAAATGAAAAACACTCTGAGTACATTAATTGCAAAGCACAGCTCACTTCTGAACTCCGTTGGAATTGGATTATGGCTAATTTCATTGAGCGCTGTCTTCACCTACGTCCTCCGGGACAATTTTCAAATTGGGTGTCTACTCGTAGGAATTTTCATTGCTGGAGGCTACCTTCTGCTCATGGCAAGAGGGCGTAAGGAAGCGACTCTGAAAGTTGCAGTGTACAGTGTCGTTTTGGTAGTGCTTAGTTTGATCTACTACACGCTGGGTGGACAATAGTTTAAAGGATTCGTATGGAGGGGATGTTGACAACGCAATCGTCATTTCTGAGCGTAAGCAAAAGAAGTAGCGAGCACCGCGAGCGTCATTCTTAAGCGTAAGCAAAAGAAGTAGCGAGCACCGCGAGCGTCATTCTTGAGCGTAAGCGAAAGAAGTAGCGAGCACCGCGAGCGTCACATCTCCTCTAATTTTTTAATTCTATCCTCGATAGGAGGGTGGGTGTTAAATAAACCTCCTAAATTACCAATTCTAATAGGACTACTTATATATAAATGTGCAGTTGCCCCGTTTGCGGCTTCTAAAACCTCGTGGTCATTTGCCAATTTTTTTAACGCATCGGCTAAACCCTGAGGATAGCGGGTTAAAAGTGCTGCCGAGGAATCAGCCAAGTATTCCCGTGTTCTACTAACAGCCAACTTAATTAGCGTAGCAATAATGGGGCTTAAAATAACAAGAACCATCCCTAACAATAAAATTAAACCATTTGCGGACGAATCTGAATTACTACTACGTCTGCGGCCATAAAACATGCCTCGCGTAAACCAGTCCGCCAACAAAGTAACACTTCCAACTAAAATGCTTACTATAGACATAAGCCTAATATCGTAATTTTGAATATGGGAAAGTTCATGGGCTACTACCCCCTCCAGCTCACGTTTTTCCAACTTATCTACAATGCCGGTTGTAAAACATATTGCCGCGTGGTTAGGGTCGCGCCCAGTAGCAAAGGCATTCATCGCAGTATCATTAATTATATAAATCTTGGGTTTTGGGAGTCCAGAAGCTATACACAGACCCTCAACTAAGTTATGTAAATACGAGCTTTGTTCATAGGTAACCTCTTTAGCGCCAGAAATCGCTAAAACTATTTTGTCCGAATTGTAATACGAAACAAAGCTTGAAACTCCAGAAAAAATCAGCGCCATGCCCACATAACTAAACCCGTAACCTGGGTCAAAGAGTTCACCAAAAACCCAGCCTAGTAAGGCTACAATAAACACAAACAGCACCATTATAAAAAAAGTATCGCGTTTGTTCCTAGCTATATGACTGTAAATATTCGGCATGGGTTAAACTAAAACTTAATTTTAAAAATCTACTTTAACTGCTTCACGTTCAGCCGGGGCTGTTTCAAAAAAATCTTCAGTTTTGAAACCAAACATAGACCCAACAATATTGGACGGGAAAGTTACTAATAGCTCATTGTAGGAACGCACAATTGTATTGTAAAACTGGCGTGAGTAAGCCACTTTATCTTCTGTATGAGCTAGTTCGTCTTGCAACTTTGCGAATCCCTCCTGAGCTCTAAGTTGTGGATAAGCTTCGGCAACAGCAAAAAGACTCTTTAAGGCACCCGTTAACTGATTATCGGCGACGCCTGCGTCTTTGGGATTATTTGCCCCCATAAGAGCGGCTCTAGCCTTAGTAACATTTTCAAAAACGTCCTTTTCGTGCGCGGCATATCCCTTAACAGTCTCAACTAAATTAGGGATAAGGTCGACACGCCTCTTTAACTGCACGTCAATCTGGCTCCAAGCTTCTTTGATTTTTACCCTAAGTGATGCAAAAGAGTTGTATACAAAAATAAAATACGCTCCAAAGGCTAAAGCTATAATTACGAGAATAAGAGTAGGTGACATAATAAGCTCATTTTATACCTTTAAGTAGCATAAGTAAATCAACGCTCTTCATACCCCATAGTTGCATGCGGATGTGAAAAAAAGTATAATACCCCAAATTTAACTTTACCGGAGGTATAAATGGCCACGATTACTATTGGAGCTTGGCAGGTATTTAGTGCGCCTAGTATGGGCCCAATCTTAATAAACGAAAATGCAGGGAGCGACGGCGAAACAACAGAAGTAACCTGGAAAAAGGCTGGTGCCGCAATAAGCTTTCGTCCTTTAGAGGCGCCAACCATCACAGTGGGCGATCGCTTTTGTAATCTGCAAATTACACATACAACTGGGGTCAGCCTACAAATATTTCATAATGGAAAACTAGCAAATGAGTAAGGAGTTTGCATGACCGAAAAAACATGGGAAACGCTTAAAAAAGTTAGCGCAGACCTCGCAGGTGTTATTATTGCATATCAAGTTACGCTTGCAATTCTGGGCGTGATACTAATTGTAGACAAATGGAAAGAACTATCCCCAATTAATATCGCGTTATACGTAATAGTATGGAGTACTCTTGAACTTGCGGCTATTGCACTCGCGGGTCTCCTAAAAAGACTAAACAGCGTACACAGGTGCCAGCACGACAAGGCTATTAAAAACGCACGATGCCTAAAAGTTGCCACTAACCACTACACCGAATCCCAAGAATGGTACTGTAAAGAGCACACACCAAACGATAGTTGATTTTCTAAGGCGCTCTAGTAATTAACAAAACACTAGGCGCCTTTTTTTGCTTACTAGGTTCGTTTGTCGCTCTTACGTAAGGCTTTAACAAAATCCTCATAATTTAAAGTGTTAATAATATTTTTTGATTCACACCAACCCTGCCGCGCTACATCTATACCATAGTGTATAAGGGCAAGCTGATCTGTAGCATGGGCATCTGTATTAATAATTAGGTCCAATCCCCTATTAACTGCTTCATAAACCAAATCATCTGCGAGATCCAAACGGTTGGGCTGAGAATTAATTTCTAGGATTTTATCGTTATCTTTTGCTGCAATAAAGACTTCGGTCCAGTTAGCATCACAACCCTCACGCTCGTTAATAAGACGCCCGCTTGGGTGGCCAATAATGTTTATGTAAGGGTTTTCTATAGCAGCAACTAAACGCTTTGTAATTGTTTCACGGTCTTGCGTAAACGAAGTGTGAATGGAAGCTATGGCGTAATCAAGCATAGCTAAGAGTTCATCGGGCAAAGATAGCGTAGCATCAGCCAATATATTCACTTCGTAACCAAATAAAACTTTGATGTCATTTTGGGTTGCGTTAAACTCGTCAATAGTTTTACGTGTTTTTTGGATAATGTCTTTTACCTCATCAAATCCTCTGTTTTGCACACTTGGGGCATGATCGGCAATACCAATATAGTTATACCCAAGCTCCTTTGCGGCGTTTGCCATTTCGGTCAATGTATTTACCCCGTCCGACGCAATAGTATGTGTATGTATATCTCCCCTTATGTCTTTTAAAGTAATGAGTCTCGGAAGTTTTTGCTTTTTTGCTAATTCAATTTCATTTTTACCTTGGCGAATTTCCGGCGGGATATACTGTAAATTCAAGAAGTCATAAAAATCCTCTTCGGTCTTAAACTCATGAACCTTGCCAGTAGACACTTTCTTTATACCGTATTCAGAAATCGATAAGCCGCTTTCGAGCGAATAAGTGCGCAATAATACATTGTGGGCCTTGGAACCTGTAAAATATTGCAACATAGACCCACGTACTTTTGGATTAAAAACTCTGATATCCACCTGCAAATCATCCCCAACTACTACAGAAGACCTTGTTTTTCCGCTTACTAAGACCTCGGTGATCTCGGGAAATTTTAAAAAATATTGGGTAGCTAGATCGGTATTAGTTGTGGCAATTGCAAACTCTAAGTCGCCTACGGTGGATTTGCGTCTCCTAAAGGAACCAACGGCATCTACAGTTTCAATTTCTGGCAGGCCTTCTAAGTATTGTAAAATTCGCATAGCTACCTGCTCTGCCCTGGATAAAAGGGTGCGGCTCTTTTCATTTTTTGTTTTTTTTGAATCTGAAACAGCCTCTAATATTAGTTTTTCGGACTTTTCGCCAAAACCTTCTATTACTTGGATTTTACCCTGTTCGGCGGCTTCTTTTATTTGAGCCAGCGCTGTAGCACGGTCGACTAAATTAAATAGTGAAGCAAGTTTAAAGGATTTTTTTGCGCCAATGCCGCGCAAGCCCATGAGTGCAAACATTCCCTGTGGCAAATCGTTCTTTATGGCATCAAATTCAACTACTTTTCCAGTCCTAAATAATTCATCTAGGTGACTCTCTAGTGCAGCTCCTACGCCTTGGATTTCTCCCAGTCTTTTGTTTTCCCACAAGTTAAACACGCTCATGCTCAAGCTCTCAATTGTGGTAATGGCATTTTGGTAAGCTCTAATCTTAAAGAGATTAAAACCCTTCACTTCCATAGCCGCGAGGGCCTCTTTAAGTATTAGTATTACTTCTTTATTCGAAAATTTGTGAGGTTCTGACATGCTGACTAAAATAGCGGGCGGGTGGCAACTGTATGTTCATAATTACTAATAATTGTATTTACCTTGCTGATAGCAAAGTTCAAAAACATAAACGAAGAAAAAGTCATGGTCAAACAAACCATAACTAAAGCTTGTTGGTCAAATCTTAAAAACATTAAAAAGGATAAAAAAAGATTAATTATAAAAATAAAAAGCAGTGGAAAAATAAACCAGTGGCGGGTGAGCTCTTCAATACTAATTTGGCCATGTGTTGCAGTAAAAACGGTATACCTAAAAAGTGTAAATAGGGCAAATAGAGATATTAAAAAGTTGGAACCTCCTAATACTTTTGTGTTCACACAAAAATTATATCATAGTAATGATTAACTTCGTTATAGCACATACGTGATTAACTTCGTTATAGCACATCGCATGCATGATTGACGCTATCTAAGCTCTCTGTTACCATACCTTCGAGTATTGCGAGAGTAGCACAGCGTTTCTCTAGCTTTATGCATTGCTTTAAAAATATGGGGCCGTAGCTCAGTTTGGTTAGAGCGCTTCCCTGTCACGGAAGAGGTCGCGGGTTCGAGCCCCGTCGGT
>JBPOHY010000025.1:0-1807 GCA_052035055.1 candidate division WWE3 bacterium
CTCTTCCGAGTTAGTGGAGATAAAGAATAGATAGATATAATGAACAGGTAATTTAGTAGTATAGCATACTATCCTAACTTTGTCAAGATTATGGATTGTTTTTGCTTAATATTGGCTTAGATACCGCCACATATTGTCATTCCCGACCGCGATCGGGAATCCAGGATTAGTCAATAGAAATAATAATACAGTAATCAATACCAAAGAAAAAAGCCAAACGTTTATTAACGTTTGGCTTTTAGTTTTGTTAGATATTTTATTTATACCTTGTAGGCTTTTAGATTGGTTACGTTGACAAGCTGTTCGTGATAACCATCGTCGCCAATTTCATAGCCTGGAGCTGGGACCAAGTAAACAGTACTGCCTTTTGGCACGTATTCTATACCGACACTTACAGAGCCTTCGCCTCCCCACCAAGGATCCTCAGTTTTCAATAACACTGAAACTAAATCCTGGTCATTTGGAGCTAGGTCTTCTGCTGTATTTAATTGTACTCCTTTGAGTTTAGCAACTTTTGCTAAAACTTTTTGACTAACTAGCCTTCTGTTCACTATTACCGCCGGCAAATCTATTCTAAGATTTATTCTTGGCATGACTGCACCTTCTAAATTGTTAAAGAAAAATATTTTTCACTATCAGTTCACAAACTATTTATGATCTGAATGGTGAGGGCGAGCTTTTTATTGCTCGCCCAAATTATTGAATAGAATTTTATAACCCTATTCGTCTTTTAATTTTACTTATATTTTTTAGAGAATCTGAATTAAGCACGCAGAGGAACTTCCATTTGCTCTGCTTTTTTGCAGATGCTATATTAAAATTGTTCCTGTAATATTTCCCAAGCAACCTGCCAAGCAATTGCATCTTTTTTTGTACCAGTTTTGTAATTAAACTTATAAACATTTCGCCCTAGATGGCATATTTCCATAAGTTTACCAAAAATTGGACTAAGTTCTTCATTGTCCCATCTGTCATCCGGTCCAACACCTTTTAATTTTGCAAGTTTTTCAACTACTTCTTTGGCTGTTTCAAAATCAACAGCAGTGTTGTTTATTTCGCTTATCAAAAGTTGTCCGTGTTCGCTTAGCATTACTACTGGCTTGCCTTGCATTTTTGCAAGAATTCCTAACATATAGCCATTTTCTGGCGAATAATCTACTTTTGCGCCATCAAAGTAGGGCATGTCTCTGTCGGTAAGCAATGCATCTGCTTCGGGAAGCTTAGCCACTGCATCTTCTTTGTTTGTTGCATATATAAATTCAAAACCAGTAACGGTTTTGAAAAATGCTTTAGCAACATCAAGGTTTTCTTGATTGTCTTCAACAACAAGAATTGTTTTGATCGTTTTCATTTTTTCTCCTGTAAATGTACAAATTATACTATAAACACCTTGTCTACAGTAATCCGGAAAAGAATTGTGACACTTAGTGCTAATAAAAGCAGTGTCTATCGGAATTAGCCCTAGTTAGTAATCAGTCGTAACCAATTAATTAACTATTGTGCTAACCCTTAGCCCTCTCTTCCGAGTTAGTGGAGATAAAGAATAGATAATATAATGAACAGGTAATTTAGTAGTATAGCATACTATACATATTTTGTCAAGATTATGGCTTGTTTTTGCTTAATATTAGTTAATCTTCCCCTTACTAAGGGGAGTGCCAGGAGTGTCAGTCCTTACTGCTGATGGCGAAGGATGATGGGGTGAAGTGTAGTAATAAGGAGTGTGATTTTGAGAAATAGATAGTTTAATTTCCAAATCCCAAGTTCCAATTTCCAAACAATTTCCAAATAACAAATCTCAACATTC
>JBPOHY010000149.1:0-1729 GCA_052035055.1 candidate division WWE3 bacterium
TTATGAAGACGTTCCAAGGTAATCCAAGGTCAGTTGCACTTGAAAGAGTTTCATTACCAAAACAGAAGCTTTTAGGCGCTTCACTCGACGAACAGTTAAAGTCCTGTGACTATTTTGCCAACCAACACGGTTTAACGATAGTTAAACACTTCCAAATTGACGAGCGAGGCACTATTGACGATAGAAAAATGTTCCAAGAGGTGCTTAATTTCTGCATAGATAAAAAGAACAACATACATTATTTATTGGTTAAAGAAATAGGACGGTTTACACGTAAAGGTAGCCATGATTTGCAAATCATTAAGCAAGAATTAGAAGACCATGGTGTAGAGCTTGTTGACGTTACAGGGATTATTGGGGATATGAAAAACTCAATTGAACACACAGGTTTTGCTTATAAGTGGTCAAAATATTCGCCAACAAGAATGATTGAAAATTACGAAGCTGACAGAAAGGCAGACGAGGTTAGAGACATATTAACAAGAACTATTGGGGCAGAAATTAACTACGCGAACAAAGGCTATTCCGTACGAGCGCCGATTTTTGGACTTGCTAATAAGAAGATTAATACACAAGAACATGGTAAGAGAACGATATTTGAAACGTGTCCGCCACAAAGCGATTGGGTAATTAAGATTTTTGAGCTTAGAGCAAACCCCGCGAATACTGACGACTACATTATTGAAACACTCAACAAAATGGGTTTTGAGTATACATTTCAAAACAAAAGAGATAAAAAAACACATAAAATAATCGGTAAAAAAGGCGGTGGCGGACTAAACTATAAGCGTTTGCATAGGATTATTAGTAACGAAAAGTACGCGGGTATAACAATAGAAAAGTGGACACATAATCTGCCTGTAAAAATGCAGTATTTCAACGGCTTGGTATCCATAGATTTATTTAATTTAGCCAATAGAGGTAAAAAAGTTATTGTAGAAAAAGACGGTACCTATCAAATTATTTGTAACAAAAAGGAGAGGCGTCTTTATAACAAAGATAATCCACTCTTTCCGTACAAAGGGTATTTGTTGTGTGATATATGCGGTAGACCGTTAAAGGCGAGTTCTCCAAAGGGAAAAAGCAAACCTATACCAACGTACCATTGCAGTTACAAACACAAGTACATTGGTTATAACGGAAAAGAAGTAGAAACAACTTTACTGAACTTTTTGGGCGGGATTAAGTTTACACAGTCTTTTATCGACCTATTTGGTGATATTGTGTTAGAAGTTTGGGGTAGCGAGCAATTCCTTGCTCTACAAGAGGCAAATACATATGCCAAACGTATCGTGAGCATAAATGAAGAAATAATAGCTATCAAAGAAAAAATTAAATTATTGAGTTCCCCGATTATGATTAAGCAGTTTGAAGAAGACGCTGAAAAACTTGAAGCTTCCAAGGAACCACTAATGGCTACAAGAAACACAATAGAACTTAATGAAGACAAGTTAAGAGCCTATATCAAGTATGCAAAGAAAATAATGGAACACCCTGCTCAATTGGTTATAGATACAGTAAATCCCCATGCGAGAGGTGAGGTTTTTTCAATATTTTTTGATAAATTACCAACAGTCATAGAATTACAGAATGGAACACCGAAACTATCGTGTGTGTTTGAGCTTAAAGAGGTACAGGCAGTTGATAAAAGTCAATTGGTGACCCCACGGAGAATCGAACTCCGATTACCGGGATGAAAACCCGGCGTCCTAACCGTTAGACGATGGGG
>JBPOHY010000070.1:0-2288 GCA_052035055.1 candidate division WWE3 bacterium
GTCTAGCGAAAAGAAATAAAGTGGAATTATAGAAACGCTCATTGCGATGTTATATAAAAAATACAGAGTTAGCGGGTGTTGGAAGATTGCATAAGGGATAAACAACAAAAGTAAAATCGGGCTAAAATGATACGAAAACATGGGAACTTGAAAATCCCTGGTTTGGTTATAAAAAAGAGGTAGCCCGTGTAGTGTATTCCAGAGCATTTGCACATAAACGTGATAGTCCATTGTTGGTGTATGCCCCTTCCAACGAATGTATGTAAGCCAAAAAAATAGCGTAAAGTGCGCTAACGCTATAAGGTAAATAAGTTTTGGGTTATTTTTTGACATTTGTGTTTCCATCGAACTCAAATGGTACTGCAGTATATCCTACTAAAAGCGCGTCTTTAAAAGGTATGTTTTTATATGCGTATAGGTACACCTTGAATCCCTTTTTCTCTCGATCTACTGTTTCGTAGAGTTGTGGTGTCCATGTTAATGTAGCTTCGTAGGTTTCTTTTGAACTTAGGTGTTTAGAAAACTCGGATATAACAAACCCTGGGGCATCTACTGCCCTACCTAGCACTATTTTGTAAAAGTAATCTGAGGATTGGTATTCTTTTTCGGATGTATTCTCAATGCGATATTTTATTGTAATGTTGTTAGCCACTGGTTTGGTGGTTGCCGTAAGCCAACTGGCCGAAGTTTTATCTAGGTCCAGACTTAAGCTTAAATTGGGATCCATCACCATATAGTTACTTCTTATATCGTATAAACCAAAGAACAAAAAAAATGTGGTAAAAAGTGCACATATTAAAAGCCAATAGGTTTTCTTATTCATATTTTATAATCGCCAAAAACAGGGGAAATGCTATCTGTATATACTATCACTAATGGTAGGGGGTAAAAAAAAGGAGCCGCCAAAAATCAATTGATTTCGGGTTGCTCCTTACTAACTTATACTTGTGTGGCGATATTCAGCTGCATATGCATTTTTTTCAGTGATTCTGGGTCGTTATAAACCACAATATATACGTCCAAATCACATCCTTCTGCCTCTGCTAGCTCAAACCCTAATTGCAACTCCTCCAGCACTGCGTTTAGTGTAGGCTCTACCAATCCTAGCATCACCCCCGTGCGCATCATCGGAATTGCAATACTGGTATAACCCTCCGTCTTTGCCTGTTTGAGCGCAATGAGCAACAGCTCCCTTAGTGGTGATGTCAGGGCATCTACAACAAAAACAACATCATCAAAAGAACCACCATGAAGACTTCGATACCCTGTTGCCACAACAGCTTGCCCGTTACTAAGTCCAGCAGTGGTTAGCAAACGTCCTGGTAACTTGTGATAGTAATCTCCAGCAAGCCTCTTAATTGCCTTATCTACTCCACCAAACCACATACCTGCCGGATTAATGAGTGTCACGATTGCATTTACATTTGCATCAGCGGTGATATTGCCTTCTATCAAAAACTTTCGCATTCTAGTCTCCTTTACTTTGACTTGTTATTGCCGTTCCAGTTTGACGTGAAAAACAATAGCGCCCTCGAGTTCGGCTATTTGCATTTCGCGCTGTGATTGATTACCGCCCGCGATGTTGACAAACACACACGGATCCGTCGAGGCTAGTGCCTGTTGCAAAAATGCAGCACTATCGTCCCCCCAATCTGCTCCAATAAAATGTGCCTCGTCGGCTGGGCAAAGAGCCATCTTTCTAGTTAGTTCACAAGCAATTCCAATGGTATACCAACCTCTGGCAACAGCTTCTTTAAAGGCGTAGTGCAGGGATCCGTTGTCGGTTAGGCCAAAAAACATGGTTACATGTGCGTCTGGAAACATCTTTTGAATCGCTTCGAATATCCCTTCCACTGCGGCCTTTGTTTGCTGTTCGTCTACCTTTGTAGGTGTGCACCAGCCTGCGAACAGGACATTTATATGTGTGTTACTTTTCATGAATACTCCTTTGATAGCCTAGGTTTGTTGCGGTTATTATAACAAAAAGCAGCTTCCCAGTCACCCTATAGCCTATCATTCTTTCCAGAAGAATATTATTGCCACAAGTCCATTTGTTTGTGTAGTGCTGAGAGATGCCAAAAATACACCTACTAGCAAGACCCAAATTAGAGCTCCAATCCAGCCGGCATAGCCTACCAATGTAACAAGTGCCCCGACAACAAGCCATAGCAGAGACCATACCAATACCGCTGGTAGTGTGAAGATAGGGGTACCAAGTACAATGACCATACAAGCAAAAATCACTGTGAGAATACTTTTAGCCAAACTTTTTTGTTTTGCAATCGCAA
>JBPOHY010000125.1:0-4587 GCA_052035055.1 candidate division WWE3 bacterium
TGTTATTCGTGGTCTAAATAAAAAACTTTCACTAGGTTGGTTTCCTTTTGTAGCTCCTATTGGTTATTTAAATTCCCCTGAAAAGATAAAAGGCGAAAAGGTTATTTATGAGGATAAAGATCGCTTCTTAGTTATACAAAAACTTTGGGATTTAATGCTTACAGGTAATTACACCGTACCAGAAATTAGAAATATTGCTGTTAATACTTATAAGCTCAGAAGTATAGAACGCCGTCATTCTGGTGGTGGGTTTGTTTCTCGTAGCAATATGTACGAAATGTTTAAAAATCCGTTTTATTATGGTTGGTTTAAAGTTAAAGGGAAGTGGTATCAAGGTTCTCATAAACCTATGATTTCTAAGGCTGACTACGACCGTGTACAAGAGATTTTAGGTCGTACAGATAGTAGAAGACCGATTAAGCATATTTTCCCTTATACAGGGATGTTTAAGTGCTTAGAGTGTGGTTGTTCCATTACTGCTACTAAAAAGACTAAGCATTTTCCTAAAACTAAACGTAGTGTAGTTTATGAGTATTATCACTGTACTAAAAAACGTAGAGACGTTAATTGTTCCAACACACCTGTTAAACCTGAAGCTATTGATTTACAGATTGCTGAAATGTTTGGAAGTATTCAAATTCACCCTGATTTTAGAGATTGGGCTATTAAGTTTTTGAAAGAATACAGAGGTAGTGAAACTTCTGTTAATGAAGAAGCTAAAAGAAACCTACAACGTGAATTAGACCGAGTTAATGAACGACTTAGTAATTTGTTAAATCTTAAACTTGATGGGCTTCTTTCTGACGAAGAATATTTATTAAAGAAAAAGGAAATTGGTGAACAGGAACAAGGTGTTAAGTCAAAAATTGTTGATTTTAATGAGAATAGAAACGATTGGTTTAGTAAAGCTGAAGAAGCCCTAAATCTTGCTTCTCATGCTCGTGAAGAATTTGAAAAAGCTGATATTTATAAGAAAAGAGAGATACTAGGGAAAGTTGGCTCGAACTACTTTATAAATGATGGAAAACTTTGTTATGACTTGCAAAAACCCTTCTTCTTATTTAAAGACATGCAATTATTGGAAAAGCCTAAAATTGAGTGGCTAGAACCACTTGATTATGCTTATGTAACAACGAAAGTGGGGTATTCTGAACCTGAAAATCTATTATGGCTCCCCCGCGTGGATTCGAACCACGAACCTTGAAGTTAACAGCTTCCTGCTCTGCCATTGAGCTACAGGGGACCATCGCATGTTGCTATTTCTTATGGTATTACCTAAGGAATGTGCAGCAGCACTAGGATTGTAGCATACACAAAAAGCTAACAAAACCCAGCATAGGCTAGGAGTTTTTGGTGCCTGTAGGACTTTATGCTAAAAGTTAGAGAGTTTGTGCTGGTGCTGAGGTTATGTTACTGGATTCTGGCTTCGAAATTTGATTCACGGCAAGTATTCCAAATACAAAGTTTAGTACAAAAAACCAATAACTTATGGTAATTGGTTTCTCTACTAACACCGATATGATTTCGATTGTTAAGGGTAATGTCAGTGTATGTATTCCTATTCTGTAATATGTTCCAAACGGTAACCTTAGGCCTTTAATAGAACCCATTATAAAGAGTAGGGCGCTCAAGGATACTAGGTATAGCATTCTAAACAAAAAGTAATACATAGCAGATGCAAATGCTAAAAGTATAAATATTGCTACAGGTATATATTTTGAAAATTGGGAAATCCTACCCATAAAGTCATTAAATTCTTGTTTTGTAAATTTACCGTCAGGAAGGTTTGTGAGTGGATGTGCCTCTATTGTGCTTTGGTTTCGAGTTAAGACATTTGCATCGTTCACCAGTATTAAAGTTTGGCCCTCCTGAATGTCTTTAATCGTTCCCTCATGGTCAAATACTATTAGGCTTATTAATTTGTCGGTATCTTTTGTGTCTAATTCTTCCTCGTGCTCTTGCATGCTATTTTTTAGTGCTTCGGGCATTTTGATTGAGTATGGTTCTGGTTGATTAATAGTCCAAGCTCCATCTTTGGCTTCTAAAACCAAGTCGTCTGGATATAGTTGACCGGTCTGGTTAATTAGGTCCTCGGCACCTTGTTTTGCTTCTGGTATTAGAGGTACTGCAAGCCGCAAAGTTGCTATCGCGGTGGCAAGTGTTGCCAGTATTACAAAGTATTTAACTGAAATAGAGGATTTGGAACCTGGTATGGTTTTATAGTATCCAAGAGACGTCAAACTTTTAGTATATATGTAAATAAACGCTTTAATCTTACTCACTATTTAATAATAACATACCTTATGCCCGATTTTGTTTGACACCGTGGCACATATAGATTAGTATCTATGCGATGTCATCAAAGCTAAAAAGTAATTGTACAAATTGTTTTAAATCCTTGGGGGTTCATTCCCGCATGGAAATTTATAAGCATTTGTGTGAGCACACACAGTCTACGGTTTCGGAGCTCGTGACACTGGTTGGACTAACACAACCAACAATCTCGTATCATCTAAAAGAGATGAAAGATCATGGCATATTAAAAAGTTCCCGTAACGGTAAAGAGGTCTATTACAGTGTTAGCAAAACCTGTCCTCATTATGAAGATGCGTGTGTGTTAAGTTTTATTCAATTTCCAAAGGAAAGTTAAATGTCTAAGTTAGTAAACCTATTACAAGTAAAAGATTTAAAGGTGAGTATTAATCCAGAAGATTCTGGGGCCCCAATAAAAATATTAGACGGCCTAAATATAAGCTTAGTTGGTGGTTTGGTGCATGCCTTGATGGGACCTAACGGTTCCGGAAAGAGCACTCTAGCACAGACATTAATGGGCCATCCCAAGTTAAATATAGATTCCGGCGAAATATTATTTGCAGGAAAGAACGTACTTGACCTCGAACCAAATGAGCGTGCTGGGCTTGGTATATTTTTGTCTTTTCAATATCCAAGTGAAATTCCAGGTGTGCGTATTTCTAGCTACCTGAGACTTTTGCACAACAAAAGATTTAACGAAAAGCTAACCCCATCCAAGTTTAGAAAACATCTAACAGAAAAAATGGAAATCTTGGATATGAAAGAAGAATTTATGGATCGTTATCTAAACGAAGGTTTTTCTGGTGGGGAAAAAAAGCGAATGGAAATGTTACAAATGTTGGTTTTGGAACCCAAACTTGCGGTTTTGGATGAGACCGACAGCGGCCTCGATGTGGATGCTCTTAAGGTTGTATCTAAAGCCGTTAATTATTTAGTAGAAAAAAATCAAATGACCGTTTTGTTAATTACTCACTACACGAGAATTCTCAAATACATTCAACCCCATAAAGTATTTATATTACAAGCAGGAAAAATTGTTAAAGAGGGAAGTGAAGAACTCGCCCATGAACTTGAAGAGAAAGGATACGCACCTTGGGAAAAAAACAAATGATTGAAGCAAAATCGAATAAGGCTCAGGTTGTAGTTAATGAAAACTACAAGTCTAAGTATGGTTTTAACGTTCCAGAAAACTATGTTTTTAAATCACAAAAGGGACTCAACGAAGGTGTAATTACCGAAATTTCTAAAATGAAGAATGAGCCTCAGTGGATGTTGGATTTTAGATTAAAAGCTTATAAAACTTTTTTGTCAAAACCCACACCAACTTGGGGCGGTGATTTAAGCAAAATAGACTATGATGAAATTTACTACTATTTAAAACCCACCGATAACGCTAAACGTGACTGGAATGATGTACCTGCAGAAATGAAAGAAACTTTTGACCGCCTAGGTATCCCACAAGCTGAGCGTCAACATTTAGCTGGTGTAAAGGCACAGTTTGATAGCGAAGTTATTTATGACTCACTATTAAAAGAACTCGAAGAAGATGGAGTTATCTTTTTATCAACGGATGACGCCTTGAAAAGATACCCCCATTTTTTTGAACAGTATTTTGGAAAGATTATTCCACCCACTGATAATAAATTTGCAGCATTAAATAGCGCTGTTTGGTCCGGTGGGTCTTTTGTTTATATTCCAAAGGGAGTTCATGTTAAAAGGCCTTTGCAGGCATATTTTAGAATCAACGCAGTCAATATGGGCCAGTTTGAACGTACTCTAATTGTTGCCGATGAAGGTAGTTATGCCCACTATGTCGAAGGATGCACTGCGCCGGTTTATTCTAGAGACTCTTTGCACTCGGCCGTTGTAGAGGTGGTTGTTCAACCTGGAGCTCGTTTTAGATATACGACCATACAAAACTGGTCAAATGACGTTTACAACCTAGTTACAAAAAGAGCCCGTGTGGATAAAAATGCAGTTATGGAGTGGGTAGACGGCAACTTAGGGTCGAGACTTACAATGAAATATCCGTCATGCTATCTAGTCGGCGAGGGCGCTCATGGTGAGGTTTTATCAATTGCATATGGTGGCAAAGGTCAACACCAGGATGCTGGCGCAAAAATGATTCATATTGCCCCCAATACATCATCCAAAATTATTTCTAAATCGGTTAGCGCTAATGGTGGTAGAACAAGCTATAGAGGTATGGTTCAGGTCAGCCCTAGTGCAAAAAATGCAAAATGCAGAGTCGAGTGCGACGCTCTTATATTAGAT
>JBPOHY010000123.1:0-4192 GCA_052035055.1 candidate division WWE3 bacterium
ATTTTTACCGGGTAATTTTTTATGATGATAGAGTCAGCGGCTAACACTCCTGCGTTTAAAGTAACCGGGAGGTTCCTAAGCCATATTTGATATACTCCGTAGATAAGAGAAGTACTGCTTACCAAAAGCAGCAAAACCGCAAATAACCATCTTTTTGTTTGAATTGGATTAGGCATCTCTTTTTTTAAAGAGTAAATATGCCTTAATAAGGCCAAGTGTGCCAAAACCTGTAGAAAATAAAATTTCGCCTAAATTTCCGGTTGCAGCTAAACCTAATATCCCACCTACACCATATCTAACAGTTGAAGCGCCAACCTCTAAAATGTCACCGTCGTCATCACTGTCGTTATCATCATCGTCGTCGGCATCATCATCATTGTGGCCACCTTGACCACCGGTATTACAGGAGAAGTCATTATTTTTTGCAACATAGGGAGCATTGTCCAAACCCCACAAAGATCCATCGGGAATATAAACCCATCCCAAAGATTCTAAATATTCAATATCTTGTATAGAAAGACTAGAAACTTTCCACCAGTTGGTTTGAATACCGTCAGCGTCTTCGGCACAAAAACACTGCAAAAGGGTCTCGTCTGTGAGTGTATAAACTGCATCACTACCAGTATAGTTAGCAGAATCCCCAGGGATACCATGTGTTCCCGAGCTATAAGATGCCTTTACTACTCCTTGTGGATTTTGACAAAAAGGAAAACTCGGAATTAACACATCCACTTGTGCATAAACTTTTTGAGAAAATGCAAAAAACACAGTGTAAAAAGCTATTATTAATAATGTGGTTTTATATAGTAAATTCCTGCGCATACATACCTTCTTGGCAGGAAGATGAACGTGCGCGGATTATAGCAAAATGCATTGCTGAGTGCAATAGTCTTACGCTATAACGTGCCTATTGCTGCTGAGGTGGCTATAAGTTAGCTTTTGCGAGCAAAAAAAATACCCTCTACGTCTAAAATAAATTAGATTTCGAGGGTACAATGCGAAGCTTAATACTACATACCTTTGTCGGCATCACTTCTGGGGAGTTTGTTGGCTGCTCGTTTTTCTCTGTACAACGCAATTGAGTGCGGGGTAACCTGATACTTACTATACCAGTACGCAATAGCGAAAAGAACCACTGCATAAAAGAACCAGAAAGGCGGAGCCGTCTCATAAGCACCATCCCACCCAGCGAACATCGCAACCCAACGAACCCATGTCTCAAGTCCCATTAACGGATCCATCAGCCAAGTGGACTGCACAATACCAACAGCAATACCACCGATTAATGCAATAAATCCGTGCATCCAGCTAGTCAGTTCGTTACCGGGCTCTACAAAGGCATCTACGGTAGCAGCACCATATGACTTGGCCACAAATCCAAGGATAGGACCAAAGCCAAAAACCACCGCCAAAACAAAGGCGGGAATGATTACTGACCAAACCGTCCACTCAAGAACACTACCTAAGATGGCAATACCATCTTGCACAATGTAGCGGGTAGTCGGGAATGCGTACAACAAAATCCCAAGCAATCCAGCCAAAATCCCAGCAAAAACAATGAATTTTTTAGTCGACATGTCGCCTCCGATAGAAAAAATATTTGAGCACAAGTGTGCTATAAAAAGTAGTTGATTTGACCAACTTTTATCTTTACAAACGCTTAAAAGTAAATTGCATTAAGCATTTCTAAAAATAAGGCAATCTTGAAGACACGGGTGTGTTTTTTCAAGATTGCCTCGTTGGTTACGCTAGAAATTTGCTAGACATAACGGGTTGAATATTCGGATTAGACGGTAAGACCAGCAAGTTGCTTACGCAGCTCTGCCTCAGAGTCGGCCACTTCCTTACGGGTTCGGAGAAGCAGTTTGGCATCCTCTTTGTTGGTTTTATCGAGCGTTAACAAAGTATCCCCAACAAGCTTTCCGCCATTCACAAGACTTTGAGTCAAGCGAGTGATAGTATCCAGGCTAGTCATATGGGACTCAAGAACACGGGCCATAGCAGACATTTGCTCATCAAAACGATCGGCGGTGGCGTTAGCCTGTTCCTCAGCAAGTTCCAGCCCTACCAAATATGCAACACTCATCGCAATGTTGGATTGGGCATCAAGCTCAGAGGCAACGTCACTTTTCCAATCAGCAATGATAACTTTTGCAAAGTCCAGCTGATCCATAGCGGTAAGAGCATTGGCATTTGCCTGCATCGCCCACCGTTTAATACCAAGACCAGCTTTGGAAATCATACGCCGCATGTTAGGTACCCGATGAACAAGAAGCAAGGAAACATTCTGAAGCCGAGTAAGATCAGGCTCACCTACACGTTTGATCTGGGCATCGAGCTCAGGCTTTAAACATTCCAAAATGGCGGTAAAGTGCACTAAAGCAGCCTCACGATCACGTTCCTCTTTGGAAATCTGCAGATCACGGGCCACCGCATTTATACTGAGCGTGTATTGACCATAGTGATAGGTCTCTTCAATATCGGCCAATTCAAGTAAATCTTGAAAACCAGCACGAGCGTTAGCAAGTGCTTTTGTGATATACCGAAGATTATTAACAATTTCTCGACCGGTAGCCTGACCAGCCTGAAGACGAGCCAAGAATTTTGCGTTAAGCTGCGGAAGGGCTTTGGAAAAGCCACGCGCGCGCTCGGTAAACTTAATAACACGTTGGCCGGCTTCCCCAGCATTACGTGCCTTTTGATTCTCGAGCATGTCATCAATCGAAGGCGTAACATCAACCTGATAATCTTCGACCATGCGAACAAAAGCGATTTGATCCAAATCAGGATTCGTCGCCAGTGTACGAGCAACCTCTTGGACTTCATCCAAAGTGACGGACGCAGGTAAGTGGTCTACAGCTCTGTAGCCATCACCTTCGGGGATTGTAGCCGGGATCTCGATCTGAGGAACACCAGCCTGTTTCGCATCAATAGCAGTTTTCTTGCCCAGCGAGCCAAGTGCGATTTCCGAACGGGTTTGAGTTTTAGCAGTCATGTAAGTCTCCTATAGAAGATAGATTGGGTTAAAAAAACATTAATCGAAAGAACAAAAAGTAACAATTTCAGTTACTTAGTCATAGCTTCTACAGCGGCTTTTACTTGCTCCACCATAGCAGCATATACTTCGTTTGTAGGCTTTTGAGAAACCGGCGCAGTCAAGTCCATCCAAGAAATGGGTGGCTCGAATTCAAACACCGCCGGCGTACTAAGCCCTAATTGCTGCAAGGCAATCACCTGAATGCGCGGATCCTTTAAGCGATCAAGCAAAAGCTGACCAACTTCGGTTAAAGGAATATAGGTATGGCGTGCCACGGGGCTACCACCTAAGGCAATACCTACAATGCGGTTGTCCTTATTGCATCCTGTTGGGACAACGTCAACGCTAGAAGAAACGCATTTCGCAAGTTCTGGTGACATTTTATTAGTATTGGCAACAGATGCAAATGCGCTATCAAAGGCGACAAAGGCAACGATACCTTTACCAATAGACATAAAATCGTTGAAGGTACCTAAAGATGAACTTCCTTGGCCACCTTGTTGAATCACATAAGTCGCTAACTGGGGAACTACCGAAGGAAGCTGATCCAACGTAACGGGCGACGTACAGCCGTTAGCAAAACAACTAGCCATCCACGCCATCTGTGCAATACCAGTACTGGACCCATATGCGGTAGCATTAAGATTGACCGGATTGTCATTGTAATCAGGATCTTCAAAGACAATGCCTGCATTAGCCCATGTGGTGGAATTGACCTGATGATTAAGCAACTCTACGACCTTGGGAATAGGCATGTAAAAGGCCTGACCGCCTTTTGTTTCCACAGCATAACCACCCTCTATAAAGGCCGGTAACAAGTCCCACCATGTGTGAAGCATAAGCCTGGTAACAAAGAGAACGTGTTGGGGACGAGACCGAAACTGAGGGTTTTTCTGAAGAAACGTATACACGTAAAAGTCATCTCCAGGAATAACACAGTCAACCCCAGTAAAATCAGGCGTATTGTTGTTGGCAGCAGTTGCGCCATAAGTAGCATAACTGCTCGAGCTCATGAAGGCATCTTTGGTATCGGGAATAATGGGCGGATAAGTAATACCAGTACTGGGATCCGTCCATTCCTGCGCTAAAATTGCACGAATATCGGCGTTTGCCAACATGGGACCACCTAAACAGTGCGCTTTAACGGCCGCCAAC
>JBPOHY010000026.1:0-4575 GCA_052035055.1 candidate division WWE3 bacterium
CATTTGCACTGGTAGGACGCCCTGACAACAGACCGCTCAAAAAAAGCAGAGTGCGTCGCAAAGATTCCTTAGCTGCGGCAGCTTTATCTGGCTGATCTTTTTGATAGGCTTTTAGGAAATCTCTCTGAAACGTGTGAAGCAGGTCTACAGCATGACTAAATTCTCCATACAGTTTATCGTACATGAGTACCTCCATACTAAAATTCTGAGAATATTTTGCTAGAGTATATAGCAAGCTCAAACGCTTGGCAAACTATAGGGTGGAATTATTGACTAGTGGAATACTTAATAAACTTCTTTAACTCTATTTTTTCGCCAGTTTTGGCAATAACATCGTTTATATATGTTTGAACCGTTTTACTGCCATCGCGCATATATTCGGCATTTAACACGGCCTCAACGTCAGCGTAATCTTCGGTACAAACTTGCATAGCTATTTCTTTACATAATTTTTGGAAGTCGTCGGTTTTGGCAACAAAGTCAGTTTCACAGGCAACATGCACTAAACTACCCAATTTACCGTTATTATGGATGTAAGAATAAATAAGACCATCTCCAGCAGTTCTGCCAGCTTTTTTTGCTGCCTTATCCCCTGCTTTTGCGAGCAAAGATGCCTTCGCTTTTTCTAAATCGCCGTCAAATTCTTCTAGAGCTTTTTTTACCTCTAAAATACCAGCACCAGTTAAGTCTCTTAATTCTTTTATTTTTTGAATATCTTGCATTTATTGTCCTTCTACTGGGGCTTCAATGTTTTCGACGACATGAGGAGCCTCCGAACTTGTAACCTCGATACTTGAGGCAGCTGCGACTACAGGCTGAGATGCAATCTCTGCGGGCTTTACCTCCTTGGCCACTAGCTGTTTCTTTTCAAATTCCTTAAACCCAGCCTCTACCGCATCTGCTAAGGCCTTGACGACAATAGCCACTGACTTTATTGCGTCGTCATTACCTGGGATTATATAGTCTAACCCTTTTGGATCTGAGTTAGTATCTATTAAAGCCACTACGGGGATTCTAGCTTTTTTAGCTTCCCTAACCGCAGTCTTCTCTCTTTTTACATCAATTACAAATAAAATCTCTGGTACACGCCTTAAGGCCGAAATACCACCAACAAATCTCTCTAAGTTTTCGATTTCTCGGTCAATTAGCAATCTTTCCTTTTTAGTATACTTTTCGAGGTCTCCGTGTTCTTTTTTCTTTTTTAAGTCTAGGAGCTTGTCTATATTGTTTCTTTTTATAATTTCGAAATTGGTGATAGTACCACCCAACCATCTTTCGGTAACAAAGTGAGCGCCGGACCTTTTTGCCTCAATCTCGACGATATCTCTGGCTTGGCGCTTAGTTCCTACAAATACAATATTCTTTCCTTCTTTACCGCATTCGAACAAAAACTCACAAGCCTTTCCTAAAAGCTCTTCGGTTCTTTCTAAATCTATTATGTGTATGTTTTTCTTTACTGAAAAAATGTAAGGCTCCATGTCTGGATGCCATCTGCGAGTTTGATGACCAAAGTGTACTCCGGCATCAAGTAATTCTTCGATTTTTGGTAGCTTGTATTTTGACATAAATTTCCCTTTTATTTTGGAACCTTGATTTAATCAAAGTTCGCACCTGCAGGTAACTAGCGAGTACCAGGGAACCGCAGGCAACTAACACAGGGCAGATTATCACGAGGAATTTATAAATGCAATAGGAAACCACCAATAGGAAAAAAAAAATCCGGGAGGCTTTGAGGGCAATCCCGGATATTTAGGTAGCAGTGAACATCAATGGTGCTTATGGCAAGGATCATGGCAAACCCATCCTAAACCACTCCATAATTGATGTGTCTCTTTTTTACAATTCCCGCAATAAGAAATACGCCTGTCTCCTTTCTTTAAAACATTTTGGCGCTTCAAATTACTTTGCCGCATGGCAATTACCCCCATAGTTAAACAGAAATCTTTGCCTTTATTCTTGGATGAAACTTGTAATCACTTATACGAAAGTCTTCATACTCAAAGGCAAAGATATCCTTCAAGTCCGGTCGCAAAATCTGCATTGTGGGCAAGGGATATGGGGATCTTTCTAGCTGAGCTTTGGCTTGTGCAACGTGATCTAAATACAAATGAGCGTCACCAAAAGTTATGATCAACTTTCTGGCTTTCAGATCGCATACCTGTGCAACCATCATCAATAGAAGTGCATAAGAGGCAATATTAAAAGGCACTCCCAAAAACAGGTCCGCGGACCGTTGATACATTTTGCAGGACAGCTCCCCATTGGCGACATAGAACTGAAACAATAAGTGGCACGGAGGTAGAGCCATTTTGTCTATTTCGCCAACATTCCAAGCACTTACTAGTAGCCGCCTAGAATTGGGATTGGTGCGTATCTGTTGGATGACTTCGGAAATTTGGTCAACAGTTTCCCCATCAACTGTACGCCAACTGCGCCATTGGGAACCATAAACAGGACCAAGTTCTCCATTAGCGTCAGCCCATTCATTCCATATCTTAACCCCATGTTCTTGCAAATACCTAACATTGGTACTTCCGCGCAAGAACCAGATTAACTCCACAATTATAGATTTAAGGTGCAATTCTTTGGTAGTGAGTAAAGGAAACCCATCTAACAGGTCAAAAACTAACTGCGGACCAAATATCGAGAGAGTTCCGGTGCCTGTTCTATCACCTTTAAACGCACCTTGAGTCAAAACTTCCTCCAAAAGGGCCAAATAAATCTTCATACTGGTCTCCTTACGTATACCAAGTAGTAATTTTTCGTTACTTTAATAATAGACACTTTGTAATAGACAATGCAAGAGGTATTTTGCAAGTTTGCACAACTAAAGCTGCTATGGGATAATGCATGCAAATTAACAACACATAGGAGAACACGTATGCTAGCCTCAGACCCAAGAAAAGACCCACTATTCCAACTGGCGTTTAAATATAAATTGCTGTTATTGTTTTTGACATGCAGCGGTCCGTCAATTTACTTTTTTCTTTTTGAGGTTAAAGAGTTGTATTTTTCGACATTGATTTGGACACTAGGAATATTTATATTTATTGCACTCAAGCTGGTATTTTTAAAAGAATCCTTAACTTACGCCGAGAAAACTGAGCAAAAAGTGAGCATACTAGCAGTGTTAACATTTGTTATTGTGACCTCAATAACATTGCTTTTAGGGATGCTTCAAAGTACAGACAAAACACCAATGCTGCTTTTGGGTGTACAAATACAATTTTTACTCATACTGATCGGGTATATCCCCCGAAAAATAGAATTGGAAAACAAAGTCCTCAGCAAGCGCGAATTAATTGCAGTAGCAGCATTTGCATTAATTATTGTAGGTCTTATTTTCAACTTGTTGGGATTCGCACCAAATGTTTTGGTAGTAGACCTAATATTAGTATTTTGGATGGTACTAGCACCATAAACCGCAAGGCTTCGGGAACACTAAATTTGCAAGTTTCCGGAGCCTTTTTTGTGCTAACATTGCACTCACAAAAAGATGTCATTAAAAACCACAGATAACCAAATTTATAAACTAATAAAGCTAGAAGAAAAAAGACAAAAGGATCAACTACAAATGATTCCTTCAGAAAACTATACGTCCAAGGCGGTACGTGAAGCGGTGGGGTCCGTAGTAATGAATAAATATTCGGAGGGACAACCATTTAAGCGGTATTATCAGGGCAATCAATATATAGACGAAATCGAGGCGCTTACAAAAGAAAGGGCTCTAAGGTTATTTGGCCTAGACCCAACAAAATGGACGGTAAATGTACAAGCAGCCAACGGGAGCACTGCTAACCTAGCAGTTTACTTAGCCCTACTAGAATTAGGCGACAAAATTTTAGGCATGTATTTATATGACGGGGGCCATCTTTCTCACGGATGGAAACTCCCAGACGGTAAGGTTGTTAGCATGACCTCAAAACTATTTTCCCCTCACTATTATAAAGTAAACCCAAAGACTGGAATTATTGATTACGAAAACCTTGAGCAAATTGCAAAAAAGGTAAAGCCAAAAATCCTAATATCTGGTGGCACGGCATACCCAAGAGAAATAAACCATGAAAAAATGGGACAAATAGCCCACAGCATCGGGGCACTGTATATGGCAGATATAGCACACGAGGCAGGACTAGTAGCTGCCAAAGTAAATACATCTCCCTTCCCACATGCAGATATCGTAACAATGACCACCCGAAAAACTCTGCGCGGCCCGGTGGGGGCAATGATATTTAGTAGAGTTGAAAATAGTGAAAAAATAGACAGAATAGTATTCCCAGGGCTCCAAGGTGGCCCATTAAATCACAGCATCGCGGGTATAGGTGTTGCGTTAAAAGAAGCACACTCCTCTACTTTTAGGACTTATGCCAAGCGGGTGGTAGAAAATTGCCAGGTACTTGCTAGTGAGCTGCTTAGTTATAACTTTGAACTAGTTAGTGGAGGTACGGATAAACACCTCATATTAATAAACTTACAAAATAAGGGTTTAGACGGATGGGCACTAGCTCTAGCGCTAGAGCAGGCAAACATAATTACAAATAAGAGCACAGTTCCAAACGATACCCAAACCCCCTA
>JBPOHY010000022.1:0-1546 GCA_052035055.1 candidate division WWE3 bacterium
CTTGGAATATCCCTAATACTTACAAACGCTATGTCTCTACCCTATACAGTATCGTATAACGCCATAGGATTAGCAGTCGCAGTGTCCTGCGTAATTGGAATTGTGTTTGGTATTTACCCAGCCTACAAGGCCTCTAAACTTCAGCCTATTGAAGCACTTAGATATGAGTAATACTTTAAGCGTATTCTCAGGTAGACAAGTTAATATCCTATTATGAACAAACAATTAATTACAGCTATTATATTTTCGGCATTTGTTGCAGGTTTAATTGGGTTTTATGGAGGAAGATTTTACGAAAGAAATACATTCCGAAGAAATATGTCGCAAAGAATGCAGAATGGTAGGAATGGCAATTTTCAACCAGGCCAAGGATTTCCACGTAATAACCCGCAAGGGCAAGAAAATAGGACACCTCCAACCACAACGGAGACTACTCCATCAACTGAAACTCAAAACTAGTTAGGAGGGCTATAATTTGAGGCTATAATGTCTTATATAAAAATTTGATGAAAGGTAAGTAATGAACAAAGTGTTAGTAACAGGAGTTTCTAAAAATATCGGCAAAGCAATTTGTGAAAGGTTAGTAAGTGACGGATACTTTGTAATTGGCACATACAATACCGGGAAGCAAGAAGCAGAAGAATTACAAGTAAAATTAAAAAATGTTGAACTTTACCAAGTGGATTTGTCCGTCAGAACACAGGTACTAGAACTAGTCGAGAAAATAAAATCACATCAATTTTATGCCATAGTAAATAATGCCGGAGTAATTCATTTTGAACTATTCCACGATTTAAAATTGGAAAACTGGGACCATACGTTTGCAGTTAACTTAGATGCTCCGCTCATAATTGCGCATTCACTCAGAAATAATATGGAAACCGGCGGTTCAATTATTAACATTGCTAGTACAGATGGGATGAACGGGTGTTATGCAAGCATTGCATATTCCGCTAGTAAAGCCGCACTAATTAATTTAGGCAA
The DNA here is from genome assembly GCA_052035055.1 of candidate division WWE3 bacterium. Classification (GTDB taxonomy): domain Bacteria; phylum Patescibacteriota; class WWE3; order UBA101185; family UBA10185; genus JBPOHY01. Next base: position 985 of record JBPOHY010000022.1, read on the forward strand.
AAGTTTAGGCAATGTATTTGGTCCTAAAAACATAAGGGTTAACACAATCTCACCAGGGTGGGTTGGATCGGGTATGGACTCACCAGCAATAAAAGAGGCTGAGGGTAATACACCCTTGGGGAGAACGGCCAAGCCAGAAGAAATCGCTAAATTAGTAAGTTACCTAATATCGGATGAATCAAGTTTCATAAACGGCGAAAATATAGTCATTGACGGCGGTTATTCAAATGTGGATACGATTCTTAAAAAAGAGGCTACTGAATTAGAAAGAGAACAAAATGATTAAAGCAATCTGTTAGGCATCAATACTCTCCTCTATACGGACTTTAATGCATTTGTAAAACACCTTGAAAGCTTGGATGTAAATATACCCCAGTGCTTTGACTATCACCTACGGTTGCATTATGTGCAGGGTTGATAGATGTCCAGTTAAAACATATATTTGCTACAATTATTAGGTGTACTACCTTAAAAATAAGGTAATTAACCCACACCAGCGTTTCAAACCAGATTTGGCTATACCAAAATACGCAATTTTTTGTCACCATCCAACGATGTTTCT
>JBPOHY010000016.1:0-5958 GCA_052035055.1 candidate division WWE3 bacterium
AGCGTGGGAATTAATTCTCATTCTAGCAAAAGGAGCAGGTATATTGGTTATATTGCTCGCATTTTCAATGTTCGTTTTGCACAAACTTGGAAACTTTGTGTCCAAATCCCAGGAATTCTTATTTATCGCTACATTAGCATGGGGCATGTCCATTGCAGCTCTCTATAACTGGCTCGGGTTGTCGATAGAAATAGGTGCGCTAGTGGCAGGTATAACATTATCTATGACCCCCTATTCGGTCGAAATCGCCTCGAGGTTTAAACCTTTAAGAGACTTTTTCATAATCTTGTTCTTTATATTTCTTGGGTATCACATGACGTTCGACAACTGGCAACAAATTTTGGGACCTACTCTTATTTTTTCAGTGTTTATCTTAATAGGAAACCCACTTTTGCTTTTTATTCTGGTGAATTTGTTGGGGTATACAAAAAAAACCGGTTTTTTGTCTGGGCTTAATGTTGCACAAATAAGCGAGTTTTCACTAATTCTAGTAACGCTTGGGTATAACGTTGGGCACGTTTCTAGAGATGTATTGTCCTTGGTCACAATGGTCGGGATTGTCACCATTTCTGGGTCTACGTACCTAATACTCTATTCCGAGCATCTTTTCACAAAACTAAGTAAGGTATTGTCATTTTTTGAATTTAGGAAAAGAGGCCAAAAGAAAGAAACCACCATCATACCTTACGACGCCATACTATTTGGTTATCACAGAGTTGGGGCAGAGTTTGCACATGCGTTCAAGGAGATGTCGAGTAATTTTTTGGTAGTAGATTTTAATCCGAGTTCTGTACAGAAGTTAGAAAAGCTAAACATACCCTGTATTTATGGCGACGCAGAGGACATAGAGTTTCTACAGGAACTACCTATACGCGAAATAAAACTGGCGGTTTCAACCATTCCTGACTACGATACAAACCGATTAATTGTGCAAACTGTTAGGAGTCTAAATGAAAACGCACTAATAATAATTATTAGCGATACCTTAGAGCAGGCCGAGGCACTATATGAGGCTGGGGCTACACATGTCATTATGCCGCACTATATAGGGGCACACTTTGCGGCAAACATGCTCGTAGAAAACAAATACGATGAGAACAAACATGCTCATATAAGAGAACGACATATAGCCTACTTGGAAAAGTTAAAATACTTATCAATGGAAAAAAAGGCTATACAGGGATGAAAAGGGTAAGTTTGGTAAAAGGTCAAACTGCACTTGTAAGGGCAAAATCAAAAAAAAGAGTTGTACGTAGAAAAGTCGTCGGAAATGTGCGCGTGATTAAGGCAAAAAACTGCATTGTTTCGTGTATAGATTTTAGAATCCAAAAATATATATACAAATGGCTCAAAGAAACGCACAACCTGGATAAGAGCGACCTTATAGAAGTGGCCGGTTCGTCGAGAGATATAGTTAAGCCACTAAGACCCCACCATAAAGAAGATCTGTTGAGAAACATTCAAGTTTCTATCGAACTACACGACCCTGATAATATTATAGTTTTTGACCACCAAGACTGTGGCGGGTATGCGCACGACAACACAATTAAACACGGCTTAAGCGTTGAACAAGACGAAAAACAACACAGGCATTTTTCTGAAATAGCCTACAGGGAACTAACAAAAATCTTTCCTGATAGAAAAATTTACACTTACTATGTAAGCCTTAGAGGACACGTAGTAAAGGTTTAACTACCTAAACGTGTGATAAAATGCTCAAGCAACGATAAAATCGGGGTGAAACGGTCGCTTTGCTCACTACCACCCCGATGAGTACAACGGGGTGTGGCGCAGTTGGTAGCGCGCAGCGTTCGGGACGCTGAGGCCGTGCGTTCGAGTCGCACCACCCCGACCAATAGCTAGTGTTATTATTAAATAATATATGCCTCATACTGAGAAACTAAATGATCCCAGTTCAGAAACACATCAAAACCTAGAATCAACCCATATGCGCATGGACACAAGGGTCTGGGAACACGCAGACCAAGGACCCTACGCCGAAGCGGTATGGCGGCTAGATTTCATAAAAACAGATTTAAAATTAATAGGTGTGTTGCAAGCAGCACTTTCTGCTAGAAGTGGATCAAAAACAGAAGATATGGCTGAAATTCTTAATAAAATCAGCGATAGCGATATACAAACTGAAATGGATGACATAGACCCGTATATACAGTTGGAGTTCGAAGATCATTACGCAAAAAAGTACTTAGAGGGCCTCATAGGCATTGAGCTCTATTGTGAAAACCAGAAGCACGAATACGCCAGCGATGCAGGAATTGAAAGTGATGACCCAGACGATGTTGTTCTTAAAGCAATAGAATCCCAAAAAAGTATTGCAAGAGCGCACTTGCTAAAAAGCTTACAAAAAAGGTCACGCAATCAAACCACAACCCTAGCCAAACCGTTCGGACAGCTCATTGATCCAATCAACGATTTCGAAGAATCCGATACAGCCATATATGCAGGCCTCGCTAAATATGTAATAGAAAAATGTGCAAAAGACGACTACATGATTGAATTATTTGAGCAATTTGAACCAGAACAAGGAGAACCTGGAAGTGTTCTATGGAAGGAAAAGATCCTCAGGTATGCAGAACAACACTTCGCACCAGAAGAAACTAACCCATATGCACAAGAAGCCGTAACAGAATGGGAAAAATATTTGTATGACATATATGGAGACCTAGGTTTACAAGAAGTTCCTGAAATTATCGTGGTGCCAAGAGCTCAATACGAAAGGTGGATGACCTTTCTCGATATAAATCCCAATAAGAATTTATTTGAAAAAATTTTCGAACCGAAAGTGCAAGGTGGCGCATTCATACCGTCAAAAACCTATGGACCATACACAATACCTATAGGTGTTTCATTTGTTTTTAATGGTCCAAACAACTCTGATGGCTATACCGCCGAAACCATTTATGAAGAAATGACCCATTCAATATTAGATTCGTTTAAACCGCAGTCAAAAGTTATAGGCGAATTTTGGCCTAATAAAACCAACGGCAGCGGTGACTTTTTGGAGGAGGGGTATGCCGGCGTTGAAAAATATTTTTTTATGCAAGAACACCATCCGGAATTTTTTGATAACCCCAAATTACCCATTTTACAATTAAAAAACCACATCGAAGGTAAAGATGTAAGGGAAGTTACTAACAGTACATACCCTACAATACTGGTCTACGAGCTAGTAAAACATTGTGGAGGCGACGAGTTTATAGAATTAATGCGCGCGGCACGCACCAATAACCCTAAGGCACTACAAGAAATAGCCTCCAGAGTTAACGCAGTTTTGGGCATCGAAGCACTACCCGGGTTTGGCATAAGTGACGAGTTTACAACCGTATGTAAACTAAAAAATGAACCCTACTATACAGATGTTATGCATAAATACATTGAAAGGCTTAAGGATTTACCAGTAACAAATAGTTAAATGCTATAATCCAATCATTCTGTAAGTAAAAGGAGTTTGACATGGACGATACAGTAAAAGTGCTTTTAGGTATTGTGTTGCTAATCCTAAGCCCGGCTATCTGTGGTCTAGCAATGTTCGTCGTTTTTATAGGAATGCTTATATGGCCGTTTATACCAATCCCATTTATTATTTACTGGTTGGTTCGGTACCTGATAGATGGGTCTTGGCCAGATAGTTCGGAGAATCAGAATGCGCTGACGTATAAACCCAACGAAGAGTGAAATGAAACGAGTTGATACACAAAAACACAATAACTAAAGAGTGCCTTCAATCGCAAAGCTATTAAAAGTAATGTTTTTGGAGGCACTAATCAAAAACCATTCTTGATTAACGTATATTCGGGTAAAATACTATCCGCACATGAGTGATGTTAAGGAAGTAAAACTCAAGGACAATAGGGTAATTTCATATATGGAATTCGGCGACCCAAACGGAACGCCAATGTTTTTGTTCCACGGATGGCCAACGTCGGCTTTGGCAGGAAGCCCTAACCACCAAGCTGCTTTAAAAACACATATCAGACTTATTTGCCCAGAAAGGCCAGGCTACGGTGCCTCAACGCTTAAACCAGAACGTACAATGCTTGACTGGGCAAACGACGTAGCCGAAATTGCCGAACAATTAGGTTTTACTACATTTTCAGTTTTGGGGGTTTCTGGCGGAGGACCTTATGCGCTAGCGTGTGCCTACAAATTGCCACACCTCATCTCCAAAGCCTATATTGTCTGCAGCATATTAAATCTTAACGACCTTAGAACACACCAGATACAAACGGCAGGACTTCTGAGAATATTGCTTAGCATGAGTAAAAATTCGAAAACTTTTGTAAAAGTAACATTACACACACTCAAACTACTTGTAGACAAATCCAATTCGATGGCGTTTAGCTTAATAGACAAAAAAATCCCCGAACGCGACCATCTTGCACTTGGGGGTATAAATGCACCACAAAATTTTAACGAGAATATAAAAAGGGGCTTGTCTCAGGGCATAGTTGGCGCCGAACAAGATATAAAAATATACACAAATGACTGGGGGTTTGATCTAGCCGACATCAAAATACCAATTGCGGTTTGGCATGGAACACATGACACGCTAACACCAACATCCTTTGCGCAATACTTGCACAACAAAATACCACACAGCACGCTGAATATTATCGAAGGAGAAGGACATTTTATTGCGATAAATCAGTTTGAAAAAATAGTAAGCAGCTAAAAAAAATCTGTTACAATTTAGATACTAGCCATGTACAGAATAAGTCCAAAAAAGGCATTGATGATCACCATCCCCGCTTTAATTATTTTGGGAGTGGTTGGCGCATACAGATCAAACGACACCTCTGAAGAAACAGGTCAGGACTTAAGCCCTTCGATTAAAACTTCCAAAAACCAAGACACCCCGTTTTCTGCAATTGTGGGAAAAGAAACGTCGGAATCTTTGGCAAAAACCAGTAATGACGCTAGGCGACAACAAGATTTAACTACCATAAGTACAGCCCTTAAACTAGCGCTTATAGATAAAGAAATTAAGCTCGCAAATACCGCCGGGTGCGTAACTTGCAGTAGTGATAAAGGAAGTAACGCGCTGGACGGGAGTGGATGGATAAAATTTGAAATAATGCCAGGCAAAGTAGGATTATCTAAATACCTAAAGGAAATACCAAAAGACCCTATCAATAGCGGTTTGAATGTTTATACATTTGCAGCTAACGGTATAGGCTTTGAGATCAGCACTGTTCTTGAGAGCTTAAATAATGCAAAGAAAATGGAAACAGATAAGGGAAGTAGTTTCTCAAAATACGAGGTAGGAACCAACTTAACTTTAGTTAAATAATGCAGCTAAGAGATCAAATATTAGCTACTTTCAAATTTTGACCCCCAGCCTCAAATACTATAGAATCCCAGCAAAGCCTTAAAAGCAAAGGAGACAAACAGAAATGCAACAACTCAAACCCGCAAATAACGGTTATGGATTTTCGTGGATTCCACAAGAAAAAATCACTTATAAAGGACTCGAGCCTCTGGTTCAGTTAAGAATGTTCATGGTTTGCGACAATGCCACTCAAACCGAAGACTATGATGTGGTATGCCCAGCACTTATTATACAAAGATTAGACGGGGAAGAGTCCACAGCAAACAGAGCGTGGCTTGCAGGAGGAAACAAAAAAGCCGAGTATGAATTTGTACTATTTGACGGAATAGGCTTCGCTAACCTGGAAAAACTTCTAGGCGTAAAAATACCCCACGAAGCAAATGAGAATGATGCATACATGGTAGCAGTAGCACAGCTGCTTGATCAAAACATCAAGAGCGTAACACTGGAAGATAGCGGCGATCATATTAAAGTAACTATAAACATAGCGGCAAAACAAAAGCTCAAAGCACCTTTAGTATTATCAAGTAACCGAGAGTGGAAAGGTGACTACGATGATCGATTGCGAATGCTTATTAGTAAATACCCAGCACCAGCACGCCTACAGC
>JBPOHY010000080.1:0-13606 GCA_052035055.1 candidate division WWE3 bacterium
CAAATGCATGTATTAATAATAGCAAAAAAAGCAGATTACAATAAACGATTGTACGTTGTATTGTTGCATTTAAAACACATGTCTGAGAGACTAAATATAATAACAATGCTGCCTAAATTTAAACAATTCATCAAACTCAATAAATTCTATATTTTATTATTCTTAGTTATTTTCGGATTTACTTCTACAGCCATCAAATACACCAATACGATAGTTACAAAGCAGGTGTTAGCTGAGTTGCAAAGAAACCATGAACAAAAAAGTTGGGAAACTCTTAAATTATTTCAGGCAACTACCCAAGAAGCACTTGTTGACCAAATGGAACACACCATTGACACATTGAACGCACTCGCAAAAGACCCATTTATCGTTGCTGCCCTAGAAAATAACGATTTAGCCGAATTGTCCGAAATTCTTTACCGCCAAAGGGATGTGAATAAACATTTTGATGCCTTTATGGTACTGGATAAAAACGGAATCGGGATAGCTAATGCAACAGACGCACCTAACAAGGAAGCACTGCTAGGTAAGGACTATTCAACTCAAGGTTTTTTTCAATTTCCACTTAAAAACTTAAGTACATATATTAGCGGTGTTAAAAAATCATCGGGTACAAATAACTATGTTATGGCAGTAAGTACCCCTATTCTAGACACAAGGGGTAACCTGGAATATGTACTAGTTGCGTCAATTAGGGCAAAAAATATAACGAAACGCATAACAATAGATAATAAAACTAACGATTACAGCTTTGTGTTAGCGGACAGTACTGGAACACTTATTTATGATGGCACGGATATTATAGACACTCCACCAAACCTGACAACCGATGATCGGGTAATCCAACGGCTAGCAAATGGGGAAACTGAAGTAACAGAACAGGAAATGAATTATAAAAAGGAGCGCGTATTAGCCTATGGAGCACCCTTCAATATCTTAAATGAGAAGTTTCTACTTGTTACTTACTACCCTACCCAAAAATTCGAACTCGAAAACCAAACTGCTATTAACAGCGTTAAGTACAGTTTGCTTAAAATTGTATATGTAGACTACGCCTTGGCGGCGACAGTGTTTGTTTTGGTAGTAGGCCTTGCGCTCGAACATGCAAAAAAAGAAACCAGAACTTAATCTTATAATAACTACAATTATCCTTTCAATCATCGGTGTGGTACTTGCTGCAGTTAATTACACTAGATACAAAATAAACACAGACTACAGCAAAATAATAAATAACACTGAGTTAGTAGGTTATATAGAAGAAAACAGTCCTGATGATATAAAGAAATTAATTCAAAACCTAGGCTATAACTACCAATATATAAGCGATGGCAAAATCGCAGAACAAAGCATTGAGGACCTTCCAAAGCCTACTATATTCAATGTAAGTGTGAAAACTACTCAAGGAGTTCTTGAGGAAACCCCACAAAAATCCGTATCAAAATTGCTACCCTATATAGCAAAAAAAGATCACAAAGTGTATTTAGTTGCATTAGTAGCATCGGGACTTGATTCTAGGGACTACTATTTGATATATTCTCAGCTGCTATAAGTTTATGAAGTCTTCCCTGCCAATCATTTTTATAACAATGCTTAGTATCATAGGTTGCATATTATTTACAAATGCCCTTTTATTTGCAGACGAGTCTGCAAACTTTAACGTTGCTATAACAGCTACAATTAGACCCATGAGGGTAATTGTGGTGGACCAAACTCTTACCATTAAAAAGGTTATAAGTAACACAAAAGAAGACATAAGACCTATGGTAGTACTGGATACAGAGGATGGTAAAGAACTAGCCTACTCAGATGCAATATATACACAATATGAGGATTTAAAACCAACGCTGAACTTTTCAAAACCGGGTATATTATATGAGAGAGACAATAGACCACTACAGGCACTCTTCAAGGCACTCGCGAATAAGGCAGGGAAGATACTGAAAATGCCTTTTTAACTACAGCCGATCAATACCACCAATTATCAAGATATCAGCAGCAGGAGCAGTTTCTGAAGCAGGCAACGTACTAACGGTAACTCCAAGCTTAGACGCCAGTTCCTGTGCCTTACTACTATGTTTACCCGATATATCAATGACAAGTGTTTGCTTATAAGCTATAGAAGCAGCATTTGCTTTGGAAACAATTGTTATATTTTCTACAAGGGACTGCAATTGTTTTTCTAGTGTAGCTGCCAAACCCACCTCGCTGGTACCGTTGTAAATAGTTACATTTGCTTTTTCTACGGGTTCTGTAGAGGTTTGAGGATTGGCAATGTTTAATGAGGTAACATCCACAATCTTATCAAGTCCCGGACGATACAGTACTACTTTTGCTGCTTTTTGATAAATCAGCACCTTATCCCCGTTTTCGGAGGATTGAAAAAAGTCCTGCTGTTCCAGCTTAGACTTGTCTGTAACTGTAGCTATTACAGGTTCCTCATCCACTGGCAAAACTAGTAGCTTGGCAACACGCTCCTTAAGTACAGCCACCTCCTTGTCATTTTTTAATTGGGTATTTGATGCATCTCTATACTGAGTATAAAAATAATATGCCAGTCCAACAGCGCCAATAAGCGCGAGGACGACAATACTTTGTAACAAAATCGCTAGTTTTTTTGGTAATTTCATATTACTTAGTATTATATACTAGAAAGCAGCACTTGCGATCATGGTCACAGTGCTGGCATAATCCCCAGCTGCCGGTGTTGTTGTAGCAGCCTTTGCTTTAACATATATAGACCCACGACCATTAACTATTGGGGCTGATCCAGAAGTAAAAACATTACGAGTAGTAGTATCAAGTATACCTACATTTTCTGCCGCCCCATTGTAAGGACTAACGCTTGATAAAGGTCCCCCGGAACTCTGAGTTACACTAGAAACTTGCAAACCATATCCCTCGAGATCGGTGGCTAAATTTGTGGAGGAGCTAACAATAGTGTAGTTAGCATTGCTACTAAAAAGCCCACTACTAGAATTATATATATACACAAAAGCACCACTTTCAGCATTTGTGCTTAAGTCAACCCAAATTTTAGAAGCAGCGGTAGTAACACTACCAACGGTCAATGTTCCAAAAGATACAGTATATGGAGCGGCCGTTTCACTATCAGTAGCTGAAACATCAAGGTCGTAAGATAAAGATGGAGCATCAGTGGAGGCAGAAGCTGCTACTGAATAAGCACTTTCGTTGTACTTAGTTTGAACTGCCTTGACTTTTATTTTATAAGTAGTGCTTGATTGCAAACCAATTACATAAGCTCCAGATCCCCCTCCCCAGGCAGTATAAGTTTGATATACAGCAGTAGCACCTAAAGTATTGTCTGCTTGAACATAGTTTGTAGTGGCAAAGTCATCAGTACTTATGGCGATTGCGAATTTTGTATCAGAGGGGTTGTCACCAGTATCAAGCGTAAATTTTAGTTTGTTATAATAATTGGCGTCGTTTACAAAAGCAGGTGCAGCTGGAACATTCGACTGCCGTATAAACGTCAAACCAGAATTAATACCGTATATAGGGCTTGTGGAACCTATACCTGAGTTTTCACCAGAAATACCTGACAACGTGTATGTAGCAGAATCGCTAACTCCCGAACCGCCACTTCCAAAACCATAGTCATGCAACTCATAGGTTGTACTAAAAGGCATAGCAAAAAAGATTAGCATTCCTGCAAATTTATATAGTTTATTCATAATGCAAAGACTTCAAGATAACCTCAACATCGGCATCTCTAATGTTATTAGGATTGCCGAGATATGTAAATGAAAGCGTAATTACTTTTGCACCTGTAGCAATAAAATAATTTACAGTGTCCGTTGACGTAAACTTCAACACCTCATTAAAAGAACCCAACTTTAGCACCTCATAAGTATAAACCTGTGGCTGGCTCTTTCTAAAGGTAACAGCGGACAACTCATGCAGATCCGTAGACGATTCTAAAATAGACAGACTAATCTGACCTACAGGGTTTAACAAACGCGCAGATACAGAACAATCTATATCAGATTCTAAATTCTTTATATTTGTGTGTGCAAAAGGTAAAACAAAATCGACACAAGGCGTTGTAATTTTCTCGTTGCTGGCCTGAGGTACTATAGAATCAGTTGAGTTTTTTATTGCCTCCATCCTGCTTGACATTGGCAAAGAGGAAATACCTACAGCAGGCCTATGCGCTAGGTAAAAAATAAAAAGGCCACCGAACAGTACAATAAAGCTAATTATTAAAAAGACTTTGTATTTTCTCATTTTTTCTTGGACGCCTAGACCTCTTAAATTTAAGTATTAAAACTATTACCAAAAGTAGAAAAACACCCACCAGAGTTAACGGGGATACATATAAAAATGACGTGGACTCGTTGTATACAACATCTCCATAATCAGTGTGTCCTGTAACGGTAAGCCTGTATAACATAAAAGGCCAACCAAAATGTAGTGTACGCAGTGGCACAATATACTCTCTCTGAGCAGCCGGCAAAATTATTTGTGAAGACTCATTAATTATTCCTTTCCTTATTACTCTATTAAATGCATCGCTAAGGGTAACTAAACCATACGGCTTAACGTGAACATTTCCTGTATTTTCAAACGTAAGATTTACATAACGGGGAAGAGAAAAAGATATCATGGGCATATCCAAAGACTTTTTTAGCGCAAGTTGATATAACTCCCCTCCTTCTTTTTTCACAAGTAAAAAAGTAGACAATGCGGGGAAAACCTGAAAGTTATCCTGATTAGCTTGTTGCGATGATTTAGCGACTACTGCAACATAATGTCCCCCTGGTAACAAGTCGATGCTGTTTTTTATATGAATAAAAACCTCCTTATTCTCGTTACTCTTTACAAGCACGGAATCTGGCGTGTCTATAAACCAAGCCTTAGGGTTATCATTGGAGGTGGGTTTTTCTACTAGACCTATGTTTCCCTGTAAATCCACCTGTCGTATGTCTAGAACATCAAATGTGAAGGTAATATCATCTAGAGTAGTGTTTTCAATGGTTAGGAGCACCTGCTTCTGAACATCATTTTCGGTAATGGTTATTTCCTGAAAAGAGGGCTGTATTTTCAATAAGGAAGATGTCGCAAATACATGCGTCAAACTAAAAATACTAAAAGTAAAAATAACAATTAAGCTAGTTGTGAATTTTTGTAACATACGCAGATCTCTTTTTAGATAAAATTTTCATAAAAATGTAGGTTATTAACGCAGGGAGCATCAACACACCCATCGCCACTAACATTAGGGTGATCGGAAATACCCAAAAGGACAATGTGGATTCTATAGGTACATCCCGTAAACCATTATCATAGACCACCAGAGCATTCGCCGAGTATCTTCCTAACCTAAACTTTGCCACATTCTCAAAATTCCATATTAATTTGTCTGTTTTAAGAGGAAACCCATCGTCCCATAAGACATTGAATGTTCGTGTACTATTAGGAAGCACAACCTTAGAAGTCGGATTAATAGAAAGTACGGCTATATCTTGTGTAGCGGAGCTGTCCACAAAAATGTTACCAGTTGGTATTACATTTACATTCCCTGTATTTTTTATTTTTACCTCAAATTCCTGAGGCAAGTATTCAACAAATCCATTTTTTGCAACAAAACTTTCTAGTTGAAGCTCTTTTCTAGCGTTTGGGGAGTTAACAGTTGTTAAAACCAAGATTGCCGGCGATCCCACAACATTGGCTGTGCCTGGAGTGATGTTTTGATTTGCGCGAGATAAATATATTACATAGTAATAAGACAATGCGGCCCCCTGCGGAGGAGAATATGTGACACGTAAGCTTTTCCATGTTTGGGGTTCAAGTACAAAATCAGTTTGTTCAAAACTTAACCATGAAGTAGTTTCATCATTTTCTGATATGTCTAGTAATTCAGGTTTTTCACCTGTGGAATCGATTTTGAACTTACCTACCGTGATCTTTAATGCCTCCGGAGTAGTACCATTATTTCTAAGTTTTAGCTCGGTTGTCTTCGAAACCGAGGGATCCGTTTCAAACTGTAAAAAAGTTGGGGAAATAGTTAAATTAAGCGCACTATCATCTGCGAACACCCTATTTAAGGAAAATAGGAACGTTAATACAAATAGAAAAAATACTGGCTTTTTAATAGAACGCATACAGGGTAATTATATAGCACGTACAGTACTTAGGCAGTACCTAAAATAGACCAGCACCAACTACAGTTAAGGTGTCTGTATAATCAGCAGCCGCAGGAGTAACGCCAGAAATCGTTGCACGAGGTATCAGCGTAATAACGTCACCGTTTGCCGTACCGTTTGCACTTGAGGCAAGTTGAAAAGCACTTGAAGACAAAGTTCCACCTGCAGAAGTAGTAGCACCATTATACTCTGCGGCAACAGTCACAGTACCACCACTACCGGCGTCAGTAGTCAAATCTACATCTAAAACATAGCCTTCACTACCGGTGGAAAGAGTTGTAGGGGTATCGTCAAGTGAACCACTTGTTGCGATTGTTTTCGAGGCATTACTCGAAGTTAATCCCGCATTTGCATCTTTTACCCACATATTCCAACCATTAGCAGCATTTGTTGTAACCGTTATGGCTGTACCACTACCAGAAATAACAGAACTTGAGGAAAGTGTCCCCAAAGCTTGCGAGTTATTAGCAAAAGCGAACGTAAAAGTTGGAGCAACCGTAGCTGTTATTGCTATCTGATCATCGGAAATCACAGGTACTGCAACATCTTTTGTGTCACCGGTAGTAGCATCACCAGAATCACGCGTGAATAATGTGTGAACGATTGTCGTAGAAGCCGTAGGATTAGCTATTAGGCCTGTTCCAGTAATATAAAAACCATAGGTAGTACTGTTTGTGAGTGCCGTAACTGGGAACCTGATAGTGTTACTACTCACAAGGTCTGCAGTCGCAACTCCCGGCATAGCCGTAACCCCTGCAGGAAGACCCGACGTTGAAACAGTATAGTTTGCAGCAGTAGTAGAAAAGTTGGTAGTCGAAACCCACTCGGCATCCAGTGTAATTTTAATATACGCTTCAGTAAATGCGGTTGAAGAAGTAGTAAAAACGACTAAACAATCACCAGGGTCAGTACTAGCCTTCATACGATCGCACCTAACATAAGACAAACCTGCAGACGCGGCCTGAGCTACCATAAATGATGAGCAAATATAGAAGGCATAAGCTAAGAGTAACAGGGTATATACTAACTTTGACTTAGTTTTTATCTTTGGCAGGGACTTCATAATACAACTACCATTCTGGTTAGTTTATACAAGCAAGTCAAGCTTTTTATAATCGATTAATAAAAATAGTCTAGATTAGTGTGTATAACAACAAAAAAACAGCCAAAGCCAACAAACCAACGAGGATCTTTCTCATTAGCAGGCACCTCCGAAATAGATTTAAATCTACCAGATAATAACGTAGGCTACTTAATCAGTCAGTATTTTATTTTAGTTGCAAAATGAAGTAGCTCATTTACCAACAATGAGTATAGAGTAGTAACAAAAGAAGCCCAACGTAAAGCGAATCAACGAACCATTTAAAGGTCCCCCAGATTCGTCTTCGCATTGGGCCACTGTGGCAAAATTGTTTCTTAAACAAAATATGCCAAAAGGAGCTTGCGCTCTTAAGATCCTTCCGCATGGAAGTCGCCATGAACGGTATGCAATACTGGTACAAAGTACCGGGGCCCACAAAGGGACACTCAGGATCAGGACATTACTTCTTTCGAAGCATACCCTATTGCATTTTTCAGCCTTTCATTAACTAAGTAAAAAATACTTAGAATAAGGAATTTCCCTACTTGTAAACCTGAGCCTGGCAAAAGGCATTGTTTACAAGTCCACAGGTAAAATAGTTTTGACTATACTATTTACCCATCTCTGTGGAGTTTTGAGTCAGATTGGGCTGACTTGAGTACTAGTGATTACTTATCTAGATAAGTTACTTTAATAATTCCAGGTCCTGCTGACGCCTCATATTCGAAGTCGTAAAGATTATGAGATGCAGGGCCTTCGAGGACCGTAACGAGTCCGTCCCTAGAAACCTTAACTTTTACATCAGTATCCAAAGATTTCTGGGATTTGAGTCCTAAGACAAGGGAAATCCTACGAACACAAACTTGGCTACCTACGCGGAAAAATGATCCAGCTGGCATGTAGCCTTCTAGAGATTGAAGTTTCTGCACCAAGTGTTCATCATAAGACCTTGGGGTAATGTGTATCCCTTTTACAGAGAAAGTACCCTGATCGGTATGGGACTCATTCCAAATGAGATTGTCCTCCAGATAACCTTTGTACGATTCTTGCTCTGCAGGCCACAAAACTCCTGTGATTTGATTTACCTTAAAATGTGATACTCCGGACATAACTGCCCAGATTACATCCATAGCCCAACCGGCGGGTACATAGGCAACTGACTCAAAATCTTCTGACCAACAACAGTTATGAAATACACCATTGATATCTACATGAGACATCTGTACCGTACTGTCATTGCCATTGTAATCCTTGGAAAGAACACCAAATTTTTGGCAAAAAGTCTTCTTGAAATGGGCATCCACAAGAAACATCACTTCTGCAATGTGCACCCATTTCCAACTTGCAACTGCCCTTGATGGCCAGTTGGTTACACTAAGAGCCTTTCCTTCTACTACGCCATCTCCAAAAAAATTAGTTAACATCGCACACCTCCTTATGTAGTCGCTCCAAAACCCGTGTGCATTGGATTTGAAGGTTGATTTAAGCCATAACTGGCTAAGATGGGACCATTATATGCTAAAAACCGCCCTACGTCAACCTATAGCATGCCACGCAGGACACTAACAAACCATCGAAAAGGTTAGCTGTATTAGAACCAAATTATTAACCTAGTCTCAGAGGCACCACGTCCGTATACTCTGGAGATGTAAGGTTTAGCGCAAAGTTCCTGAGTGTAAACTTGTGTGTATCAAAACGTTTTTTGTCCAAAAGCTCCTTGGCATGTGCATAGTTTGAGTAATTGCTCATATCAACAGCACCCAAAGAAATGTGAGGGACAAAGTTTTCTTGTTCTAGCTCTTCAAATAAGTAATAACCTGGAACTTTTAATAAAGCTGTGTGAATAGCTATAAAAGGTTGTGGTTTAGTTATTTCCCAATTTAATCTAGCAGCAATTACTTTTCCTTCCGATTCTTTTGTCCACAATGAAACCTTACCAACCTCTATGTCAAAGTCTTTTACCTCGCTCAAAGCGCTTTCAAACAGCTTTTGGTCCTTCTTTACATCATCATGCAAAAGCTCATCTGAAAATCCTAAGTACCTAAGGCTTATATGTGGTATATCTTTTGAGTGATTACCCGCCAATGTAGATAACCATTCACAATAAGGTTGCAAATCCTTAATGTTTTCCCTGATAATTTTCCTAGATTCTTCTGGGAGCGCTACCCAAACTGTAAAAAACCATCTACCTTTTTGTAAATTTTTGTATCTACCTTTAAAGTGATCCATGAGACTCATTATACAGGTGGTAATGGTTCAAAAATAAGGCTTGTTAGGCATATAGAACGGTATGAATAAATTAATTTTTGGTTGAATCCACAAAATTATTTTTTGCGAGAATAATTTGTTAATATTTTAGTATGAGAACATACCAGGATATTGCACAAACAGTATCAACAACATTCAATAATAGTACAGTCACTGAACTTGACGTGACTGCAAAAGAAGCGTTTCTTCTCGAGAATAACTGGGCAGAATTTATAAATCAGGTAGAGTCTAACCTAAGATCAGCGATAGCCTTAGTACATGGAAATGTACTAGACGAAAATCGACACTATATTCTTTATACGTACGATAAGAACTGTAATCACTTTTAGAATTAATGGGAAGATCCATGCCTACAGGTGCCTTGGGAATTTATGGCTGTTGCAAGGTCCTTTGCGGATGATACAGGTATGCGGTCACCACCCATCATGCATGGCACGCCTCTTCCACTATAATCAATTCTAATTGAATTCTCGCCACAAGAGTCTGCATCCTGCCTACCACAAAAAGAGGTTAAAAAATGAATTACAGGTTTACCATCTTTGAGAGCTAGACTGTCTCCGAACTCACCTTTAGGAACAATAGTTAACCCGTATTGTTCAGATACTTCCTCAATAAATTTTTCCAGCGGCTCGTGATTTTCAGTTGTGCGATCTGCTAATACGGTCCCTTCTTCCAAAACCCGTAGTTTAATATCATGTTCTAATGCCCAAGGTATCATTTGAGATAAAACGCTTTCTCGACTATATGCGGTAAGTACAGTGTTTACTGAAATATCAAGACCATACTCCCTACCTGCGACTACTCGATCTGAGATTGCCCTTGCAGCTTTTCCTACAGGTGACATCTTGGACTTTTGACCCTCAGCTAATGTATCCAAGCTAACTATCAAACTAACATTATGTTTTGCTAATAAATCAAACTTCTCAGGTGTCAAAAAATATCCATTTGTCGTAATTGATGTTTCCATGCCTAGTTCCGCGCAATATGCTAAATACGCAGGAAGATCCCTGTTTAAAAACGGCTCGCCCCCTGTAAATTTTATCTTTTTCCCACCCATCTCTTTCCAAATGTTAGCCATTTCTAAAAACTTAGCTGGTGCCATATCTTCCCCTCTACTAACATGAGCTGGTGGAGTACCCTCTCCCATGCAATAAACACATTGTAAATTACACCTTTCAGTTATGGATACTCGAAGACTATTTGGCAAAGGTCTAAGTAACTCATAGCTTTGCGACGCCTCTGCCACTAAGCCTAAACTATCAATGGTCTCTCTACGCTTTGCTGCAGAAAACTGCATTTGCCGAATTTCGGAACCTTCTACTCGCCCAAAAACATGTACCAAATCTTCCAGAACTATATCTTTACCTAATACTGTGCGCGCAGCTGCCATCAACCGGGTTCGATTTTCCTCAAGGGCCTTTGCAAGCGGCTCATCAGATATTATAGGATCACAAACAACGAGCTTTCTCTGCTCTATACGTACAGCGCTAGGATCATCTGGTTCAAAATCCTCAAAAATGACAAACGCACCTTCTCTGTACATATTTCTTGGAAATCTTTTTATAGTACCCTGCATGGTAGGTTGACTTCCAAATTCTTTTTTGTGGAAATTACCCTCCGGATCATAAATTGCAGACCTATGTGTACCTAAAGGCACATCACTCAGTAATCCTAATAGCCACTTGGAATCATAAACTTCTATATGCGTATCTACACCGTCAATTTTTGTGTCAAATGAGATGTTAGTAACATCGGCTGGTATTTTTTCTAATTCTTCTGGGGCAATTTTTGGAAGACCCTTGAGGCTACCTGCGAGTAAAGCATTTTTAAAGGAGTCAACGGTTCCCATCATATCAAGGTCCGAGTCTGGACGTGCAACCTCCCTAGTTGTCGACCCAAATACAATCAAGTTAGACCCAATTGGCAAGTGCTCTGCAAAATTCTTAGCTATTTCCAATCTTCGATAAGCTTCATAGGTAGCCCCATCTAGGGATTCGTTCATAATTTAATATTAACAACCAGGGTAAGGCTTGTTAATCATATCGAAGGGCATAAATATAGATGTTCATCTATGAAATTGACTAGACAAGATAATTTGCTATTCTTGCGCAACACCACCTAAGGCAGCGTTAAACAAATTAATTAATGACTGCGCTATTAACACTCAAGGAGTTTTGATATGCAAAACGCACAGCTGAATATCTTGTTTACACTTAACATGTGTATGATAGACATCACACAAATGCCAGAACACAATGGGATGATTGTGGTCCCCTGCTTTCCCGAGGGCTCTTGGTATGGCATTTGCTCAAGCGAAGATGTTGCCACACTTGTAGAAAGCGATTTAAAAGGCGAAGTAATAGAGTACCACCAGCAATTCCCAGTACTAGAGTTTGTCGGTGGAACTGAACACTCAAAACAGCAATTGAAGGACACTTTGGAAAAAGCAGGTTTTGAAGTTACGTTATTAAATGAGCCTCCGTGGCTGTAAATCTGTAAAAGCACCAAGCCCTAAGATACAAATCCTAGGGCTTGATTTTATATTGTCATTTTTTGAAGTTAAGAAATTTTTCTGCAGCTGCTGCATCCTGAGCAGATATTAATTCATAAACTTTGTCTTTAAGTGCCTGATAATCGATTACCCCATCTGTTGATGAAGTTTCTAACCAAGCCTCAATCTGAGACACAATATCCTCGCATACCTCAGAGGACGCACCTGCGTTAGTTAATGCACTTATGATCTTGTTACGATCAAAGTCTTGTCTTGTACCGTCTCTTTTTAAAACTGTATACATATTTATCACCGCCAGTCTATAGGATCCCAAAGGGATGTAACAGTTTTATTATACATGCTTAACTTTGGTAAAGAGAACAGGTTGAGCCAGATAGGTGCCCAGCATATGGCATGGATATCCCCACGCGTACGACAGCAGGAGTTTGTAACTCGGCGATCGCATAAACATCATTGGCAGGTGTCTAAATTGAGGGGGCCGACGCAAATTATTTTGAACAGCTCAGGATCAGGACATTACTGCATCTTTACAACTGTATATGGTTTTAGAAGGGTGTAAAATAATATATGTATGATGCCAACACGATCAAACATACCTGCGGAACACAGCGCCTCGCCTGAAGAAACTGAGGCTAATAGGCGTTACACTATTTACGAAACTTACATAAAATATACACGAGGGCAAAACAATGAAAGCGGTGCCTTAGCGGAACGCCCTATTGCGTTTTTGCTGAAACATGATTTATTATCCAAGGCGCTAGACGAACAAATCGACTTGTGTGAGAAATACCTACCCTATGTTAAAGCACACGAATCTTCTTACAGTGAGGTAAACCTAGATGAAATACTTAACCTTATAATCAACTACCCGCAACTTGCAGAAAATTTATATGACTTGTTCGATACATATCCCAACTTAATAAAGCCGTATTCGAACCTGGGATCAGCAAAACATGAAAATATTCACGACGGAGAAGTCCGTGCACTAGAGTCAGGATATAACCCAAACACCAGAATATCACGCGAGTATAGCCAGGAAGAAATATTCGCACAACTGGAAAGGAATAAACAGGATTTCGAATCACTTATTAATCTCATGGGGGAGAAGGAATGGGTAGATATAGCCGAGATTCCCGGATTAGGAATAGTATCACTGCAACATTTAAATCGCACAACACCAGAAATTGAATCAATCAGAATTGTTTGCCGCGCTGCGGAAGACGTGGCTATATATAACTTTGGGACTTTTGAATTTAATTTAGGAAGAAATGGACTACTGTATGAACAATACAGCTCTGACGTAGGAAAATACCCAGGTTATTTTTATAAACAACGCAATGAAGTTAGCGAGAGACAAATTATGTCAGGGGTGTTGAAGTTTAAAGCAGGAAGTCAAGAGCAAATAGAATTTTTCAGTACCTATAAAGTGGACGGTGGAACTGTAGGCCTTATGGAATATGCACAACGTACTGGTTTTTAAGTGCTACTGTTAATACTAATAAGTAACTACTCACTTTTAAAGTTTATTGGGGTGGCCTACGGGGATTGAACCCGTGACATCCTCCTCCACAGGGAGGCGTT
>JBPOHY010000015.1:0-3413 GCA_052035055.1 candidate division WWE3 bacterium
CATACTTACTGATTTTTTTTCATTTAATGTTTTAGTCTTCTTTTACGTGTTGGATATGGTATTGGTAAACCGTTTGGCCAGAATTAGGTTTAAATTTTTGCCATATAAACTAACGTCAAGAGTAGTGGGTTTGTTTTATAAAACATATTCTGCTGTTTCCGCTAGGCTTGATAAATCAAGATCTGGGTCTATTTCGAAACTTGACCTTATCCAACTTGCCATTAGAAACATGAAAGTTAAAAAAGTTCGTACTTTAATAACTATTGGAGGAGTTTCGATTGGTATAGGCGCCATTGTTTTTTTGGTTTCTCTTGGCTATGGATTTCAACGCTTAGTTATATCTAGAGTTGCCCGTCTTGATGAGCTTAAGCAGGCAGATGTATTAACTCAACCAGGCTCTAAAGTCTTAATAAACGACAAGACCCTCGCGGATGTTGGGTCTTTTTCTGATGTAGATGCGGTTTACCCACTGATTGCTGCGGTAGGTAGGATTAATTACCAAAACTCAATTTCGGATATGGCAGTGTATGGAGTTACAACTGGGTACTTAGAAAAATCCGCTATTAAACCCGTACAAGGCAAAGTTTTTGACAGCAATGAAACTGCATTTAAACCCTCCACGGTAATTCCTGTGGCGCAGGTGCAGGAAACTACACAAGAGGTCAAGGGTGCGTCCACCTCTAGAAAAGAGGGTACCTATGGCCAGTTGCTTGCCTCTATTAACTTTAATATAGAACCCGATACATGGATTAGGGTGCGAAGTGCTCCCAGTACGTCTGCGGATATTTTGGGTTATACAAAAAGGGCTGGGAGTGTGCAAAATGGTGATACCTATTTTGGTGGGGAGTATGAAGATACTGAGTATGGTAACTCAGGGTTAAGCCCAGACGGTAATAGTTTGGGTATCTGGATAAAATCCAAAATTTATTTATGGACCCAGGTAGGTACTGAATATGAACCCATTTTGGATGAACAGGGTAATCAGGAACAAATAGAAGGTTATTTTGCAAACATTGGCATTTTAGAGCAAAGTGCTGTTTTTGGTTATAGCCCGAGTACGACTACTGGTGAGGTATTGGGTGATTCCACGTCCTCGATAGTAGTAATGCCCGAAGTACTTGCTGAGGAGGACGCACAGGTAGAGGATGCCGCTAAGGCACCTGCAAGCGATGACCCCCTATCTGCGGTGGAGATTGATCCAAATTCCGAGTGGGTTGATTTAAATGAGGAAGAAAGTGTAAAAGACCAAGTTTCAAAGGTTTTGTTATCTAGTGAGGCTGTAAAACAAGCGGTTGTAAATAGAGCTATGTTAAAACTTTTAGGTATTACTGAGGACCAAGCGGTTGGAAAGACCTTTAGTACGTCTTTTGTTGTCCCCAGTTACTTGCTCGAGGATCCAAGCCAGCGCGTTGAATCGGAGCCTGCTGAATATACTATAGTAGGCGTAACCCCTGATGATAATACCCCTGTATTTTACGTGCCTTTCGTTGATTTACGTTCCCTGGGTATTGTGAACTTTTCACAGTTTAAAGTTTCAGTGTTAAATGCAACTATGCTAGACAAGGTGAGGAAGCAAGTTGAGGCAATTGGGTATACGACGCAGTCTGTAGCAGATACTGTGGAGCAGATAAATAGTTTATTTGCTACTATTCGCTTGGTTTTGGGGATAATGGGTATGATTGCTTTGGCTGTTGCCGCATTAGGTATGTTTAATACACTTACGGTTTCCTTGCTAGAAAGATCCCGTGAGGTAGGTCTTATGAAGGCTATGGGTATGACCACTAAGGAGGTACAGGAATTGTTTTTGACAGAGTCTATTATCATGGGTTTTTGTGCGGGTGTGGGTGGTTTACTCGCAGGTTTTGTCTCTGGTAAGCTATTGGGTTTGGTACTAACCTTTCTTTCGATTTTTAAGGGTCAGGGGTACCTCGACGTTTCGGAAATACCGTTTTCTTTTGTTGCTTTAATTATGTTTTTATCCCTTGTTGTTGGCTTGGTGACGGGTGTGTATCCAGCAAAAAGATCAAAGAAGATATCGGCATTAGACGCCCTAAGATACGAATAATAATTTAGTGGATATTCCTAAAGAAAACTGAAAGGAAAGCGTATGTGCTTTACACGTAGTCCCCATAGGCTATCATAAAAATACTATGACAAAGCTCAAAAAGCTTTTAAAAAAGCTTGGACCGGGTTTTATTACAGGAGCTTCAGACGACGACCCTTCAGGTATTGCCACCTATTCTCAAACAGGTGCACTTTTTGGGTATAGTCAGCTGTGGACGGCGCTATTTTCGTTTCCTTTTATGTCTGCAATTCAAGAAATGTGTGGACGTATTGGGTTGGTTACGGGTAAAGGTTTAGCTGGTGTTGTTAGACAGCACTATTCCAAGGTAGTTTTATATTTTTCGGTTTCTCTTTTGTTCCTGGCTAATACGGTGAATATTGGCGCTAATTTAGGTGCAATGGCTGCTTCTGCGCAGCTGCTTTTAGACGTTCCATTTGTGGTTTTGCTAGTAATTATTACGGCCATCTGCCTACTATTACAAATTTTTGTTTCTTATCATACTTATGCAAATATTCTTAAGTATTTCACTTTTTCCTTATTAGCTTATATTGTGGCAGCTTTCGTAATTAAACAAGATTGGGGGCTTGCTATAAGATCTGTCCTAATTCCACGCATCGAATTCACCCAAGAATATCTTTTTAATATAGTTGCTATTTTGGGTACCACTATTTCGCCTTATTTATTTTTTTGGCAGGCAAGCGAAGAGGTAGAGGAGGAAATCGAAGCCGGAAAGTTGGCAAGCATGGGTGCTGGTATACCAAGATTTACAAACAGAGATATCAAAAACTTACGTTTTGATACCTTGGCTGGGATGTTTTTTTCTAATTTAGTTATGTTTTTTGTGATTTTAACTGCTGCGTCGACATTAGGCGCCCATGGTATCCGGGACATACATTCGGCAGATCAGGCTGCCCAGGCCCTGCGACCTCTTGCCGGCGACTTTGCCTATTTGCTATTTACGATAGGTATTATTGGCACTGGTTTGTTGGCTGTCCCGGTCTTGGCTGGATCCGCATCTTACGCTTTATCAGAGGCTTTTGGTTGGAAAGAAGGTTTGTATCGCAAACTATCCCAAGCTAAAGGATTTTATGGGGTCATAATAGTTTCTATTCTTATTGGGTTTTTAATAAACTTAACTTCAATTCCGCCTTTTAAAATGCTTTATTACACCGCTGTTTTAAATGGGTTGTGTGCGCCACCATTGATGGTGCTAATTCTATTAATCTCAAACAACAAAGCCATCATGAAAAATTATACAAACGGCAAATTTGCCAATATACTCGGGTACATCATCACCGGCTTTATGTTTTTGTGTGCAATAGCGCTGCTTTATAGTTTTTTTGGCTAA
>JBPOHY010000017.1:0-6764 GCA_052035055.1 candidate division WWE3 bacterium
AGATTTTAAATTTATTTTTCGTTGCTTTATCGTTAGTAGTTCAAGCACTTCTGAGATATTGCAGCCACAGACTTTTTTTGTTCTCATACCCAACATTCTCTGTGCCATTTGGTTTGCAAGTTTGATATTAAATTGTGAGTCTAGAACTAATATGGCTTCAGCTACAGCGTCTAGGAGTTCTTGTGGGTTGAGCATTAAGTTTATTCTGAATGTTGCTATTGCTGCCGTCAATGTGTATCGGTTTAATATCTTTTTAATTTTTCTTTGCTAAACTATTGAGTAACAAGCTAACAAGGAGTGTGTGCCGTGTAATACCCAATCTTTCGCACAAATTTTTTTGCAGTTAATCTTTCAACTAATAGCAAAGGAGAAACCCGATGGGCAAGAGAATTCCCAATCCCGACATTGCATTTACGAGAGGCGGTAAGGTTTATGATTCCGATGGTGTGCAAGTTCCAAAGACTGTAGAAGTACAACCAGACCCAAACCAGCTGTCGCTTGGATTAGATACATCTTCTTCAGGTAGTAGCTCTGATCAGGAATCTACCCCTAAAAAGAAGTAACAAGTTAAAGGGCTTACTAGTTTTATGCTACTAAGCCCCTACCTTATAATGATTCCGTGAACTATCAGGAGTTGAACTCCATAACAGCTAAATATATAAATGACTATAGATCACATAAGCTAGAGTCCTTAGCCGCTGTTGTATTTGCTCCAGAAACTTCTACTGAGGACAGAATGCATTTGATGCAGGACTTAAACCCTTTAGTTGATTTATACAGGGAATACATATCTAGGCTAAACTCTGTTACCAGTAATTACCCAGCTTATTTTGCAGAAGTGCAGAATTATGCAACAAAAGAATTAGAAACAACATATGCAATACGTACACAAAAAAAATACTTACAGCATTTATTAAAAATCAAACTACACCCTATTCCAGACCCTATCTTTTCTCCTTTTGCCAAATCTAAGTTTTTGCCCAATTATTATCAGAGTGGATTGTTGCTTGCACAGATTGTTGATATAGCACTAGAAGCAAACTCCTTGGTTGGCCTAAGAAACAATATCTCTTTTGGTTCCTCAGGACATGGCTATACCACTTCTAGTGTGCAAAACGGTTGCTGCAAGGTTCTTGTAGAAGAATCGGTAAATTTAGATGGTATCCTAAGTCTGGACGAAGCACTAAAAATTGTTGGGGCGTTGGCTGGAGCTGTTTATAAACTCCAGCACCTCGACATGTCTCCTACTACTGGCATCACGCATGAAAGTCAAAAATTCATAAATGCATTTGTTGTAAATTTTTGTTATTCATTGAAAAATCTTAAGAGCGTTGCGCTGAATACCCTCTTTTTACAAAATTTGAATCAATACATATATGGTTTGTTCGAATTCTTGGCCTTTAAGGATCCTCAGCAAGACTTTGGTAGACTTTTCTTAAATATTAAGGAGCACTTTTGGGGTAAATCTGCCTACAGGAGTGACAGTTCCTTTGTGTTTTATTCGCAATTATTCGAATGGCCCGGATATTCATTATTATTTCCTATAACTTATTTTCAGAAATAAAGGCTATGTGGTATATTTTTAAGGTATGAACACCACGACCGAAAAGAAAAAAGTCATATTGTTAGTCGAAGACGAACGTGATTTAGTCGAGTTGTATTCGGAGCTACTGAAGGACTCTGACTATAATGTTGAGGTTGCATATGACGGGTCAACTGCACTCCAAAAAGTTTTGAGCGAGAGTTGGGATCTTTTATTGCTGGACATAATGCTTCCAGAGAAGGATGGACTCACGATTCTTGAAGAAATTAAAAAAGCAGCCAATGCAAAGCGTGGCCCTATAATTCTTCTTACCAACTTAAATAACGAAGATTTAATAAAAAGAGCATTTTCTCTTGGTGCAGATGGGTACTTAATAAAGTCCGAAATATCTCTGGATGACGTGGTGAACGAGGTCAAAACTCGTTTGGCAAAAAACGAACAACAAAAGTAATTAGTGCAAATTTAACGAGTTATCGCATAGCTTGTAGTTTTCTCCCCTCCAAAACCCATAGTTCGCATGATAGAAATACTATCATAGCTTTTTAGCCCTAAATACAGTTGCCCATTGAGATTTTTGACACTTATCTATAAAATGATGACATCTTGTAGCGTTACCCATTAGGGTAATTATTCGTTTGCGCTAACCCTATTGGTTAGCAAGGAGAGAACCATGCGTAAAATGACGTTTTTAAGCGTTGTTATGTTTGTGGGCGCAGGGCTAATGTTCCTTGCATTGGCCACTCGAGTTAGAGCAGACCAGCCCACTATTGTGGCCTATGAGCCCACAAGTGTTGCGACTGTGTTGAATGTAGAGCCTACAGTGGTTGTTCCCACTAGTACCGCTTTGCCTACCCAGTTGCCGACTGCAACCCCTACTTGCACTGCGAGCCCCACGGTCACATTAACGCCGACTGTAACACCTACCGCAACCGCGACCTCTACGCCCACGCTAGTACCAATTCCGGAATTGACCATTAAAATTTCGCTTTTGGCGTGGAAGTTTGTTGTAGGTACCAATGCAAAAATGATGTTGTACGAGTTTTCGGCGGAATGGCCCGTGTTGCTAGAGGGGCAAAAGTGGACTTATATGGATAACATGCGCCACTTTTGTACCTTTTACCCACGTTCTATTCGGTCTGATGAGCAGTCTCTGGAGTCTGTGGAGGCAGAATATGGGTTTGATTGCAGTCAGATCCTGGCCACGGTGGAACTATTTGTGATCGTTTTGCGTTGAAAACAGGCACCCATCTACTAAAATAGTTTGGGTGCCATTTTTTTGCTTACATTGGTCCTTGATTGTCTTTCCGTTTATATATAACATTTAACTATGTCCGAAGGGCGTACTTATTTTCGTCTCAGTAAAAAACTGTTTTTATTATTTTTTGTTTTTGCACTCATAGGAGTTTTACTTCTAGTTAAACCTGGCTTCTTTTTTGCTGCGTCTCCTAAATCATCGCCCATAGCTGAAAAGCATGTAGAACCTCCGAACGCCCCTATAAAAGACAGCCCTTTTGGGACTGATTACACAGCCTTTGCGGACGAGGTCCGGTCTGCCTCCTTCCCAAATATGCCCTATTGGGACGAGTGGGAACCTAATAATTCTTTGGTGTATGGGGCTATACAGAATGTTTTTATAACCCAGAGGCAAATCACCTTTAAACTAGATTTACCCGCTGATAAAGGCCTTAATCTTAATCCACACCGTGCTGTTATTGACTGCCCCATATCCAATACTATTGTGATTAATGCTAAGGACTTTAGTTTTATAGAGGGTGGAGTTGATTTTTTTGAGCGCGCCCCCGCTGCATCTAGTTTGCATGCCTATTGTCTTGATGAGGGTTGTTTAAAGTTAGGTGGTTGGTGTGCATTGGGTATATAAGCCATGAGGATTTTTAGACTAACTTTATTATTAATGTTGCTATTTACTGCTTTTCAGGCTTCCCAATCTCAGGTGTATGCTGACATGCCTTGTTGTGTTGACGCTTGCCCAGACCCCGACCCTGCAGACCCTTATAGTTGTGAGGGCGGTAGCTGGTGCTGCTCTGGAAATGGGTGTCCAAGCCAGGTGTGTGAGGACGCAGGTTGTGACTTTAATGAATCTTTGTGGCAGTGCTGTCTTATTGATACTTTTGATGAGGATACCATCCCCTCTATTGGATCTGAGGCTGAATGTGATGCCATAAGTGGTAGTTACCCTGGCGGATGCTCCTGGCGTCCCAACAGCACCTGTCGCTGTACAAATTGTCAGGATGCCGCTTGTGGTGATATAGACTTGAGTGGAGACAGTTGTTTCAACTGTGACGAAAGTCCTGGATGTGTTCCTGCAGTGTGTGAGGACAGCCCTCTAGATTTTGGGTTGCTTTCCCCAGCTGATGGTGCGCAATTGGGTTCTACAGTAGTTCCGCTCGACTGGGAAGACCCAAATTGGGGTCCTAATTGTTCAGGAGATAGCTTTGAAGTTACCGTTTTGAATCAGAATGGCACGTTGTTTTGTACAAGCGGTCTTATTGGGTCCGGTAATAGTGCTTATACTTTAAACGGAACTGGCTCTTGTCCCGCATTGTCTTCTGGTACTACCTATCAATGGTTTGTAACGGCTTACAATGAGTTTGGTGATCGAGATTCTCCAACTTGGTCTTTTTCCATAACTAGTTTAAATACCCCTCCAACAGGTACTGCATCCGGTCCTGCAGTTTTGCACCAAGGTCAAACCGGTCAGTATAGTACAACTCTAAATTCCAATAACGTTGGTCAAAACATGTCCGGCATAAATCTTGTATATCGAAGATACGATCCAACGTTAACTACTTACTCTTGGGGTGGTTGGTACCCAGGTTCTGTATGGACCACTTTTGCGAGTGCTGCATGCTCGAGTGCCTCCTGTACTATTACAAATGCTAATTTCCTGCCACCGACGCATGGTAATTATTGGGTAGCTGCGACTGGTAGCGACGCAGGGGCGCCTTCTGCCGCATGTTCCGGTAATCCGGAATTTATCGGTTTACCGCCCGGCTCTACTATTTCGGGTTTTTACGACTGTGGTTCTGGAAGCCGTATTACTATAAATATGCCCGCGGATGCAACGAGCCTTTCGGGACCTTCGTCGATACCCCCAGGCGGTACCGCTTTTTATAGTGCGACCGCTGTAGACTATTCGGATGGTATGGACTCTATGCGTATAAATACCAGAAAGTATAATCCCCCTCCACCACTAGGTACGGGTACCCCACCGTGGGGTAGTTGGATATTTGGGGAAAATTGGACCACTATAGCAACAAATACTGCGTGTAGTGGTACTAGCTGTACCATAGGAAGTGCTCAATTTACTCCCCCATCACCAGGATACTACTGGGTAGTAGCAGGAAATGTTTTAGATAATGCGGGTAGCGGTTGTGGTGGAAACCCACAATTTATAGGACTGCCTGCGCATTCAACAATTGCTGGACTCTATGACTGTGGTGCAGACTCGAGAATATCAGTGGGTAACAGCTGTACTGTGACCGCACCGGTTGTAGACGATGATCAGCCAACGCCAAGTGACGATACGACAGATGTGCAAAATTCTTCGGGGGTTGTTTTAGCCTGGGGTTCGGATACTACTTGGGGTAATTCTTGTATCGCTCCTCAAACCAACAGTTTTAGGGCTTATTGGGCGCCTAAGTCTGATAATAATATGGCTACAGACTGTCAGGCTCCAGCCAACGGCGATTACAATATTGCACCAACAGGCTATAACGAGGGTTGTTCTGGGACCGTAAACACCTTTTGTAATGTTCCAACAATGACGTTACCTGGGCAAGCATACTGTTGGTACATTGTGGCTGATAACGGTGCCGCAACAGACAATTCAGCCAGTAGTGTCGCGGCGAATATTTGGAAGTTTAAGACCGAGGACCCGTTAGCAGATAAAAACTGGTTAACGAGTATTGGCGCAAGTATTTATACATCGCAAGTTACTATGGAATTACCTTTAGCTAGCGAGTATGTCGCGGCCTTTACTCCCCCACACCTTGCATATATAGCTGCAACAGACCCGGAGCCGGTAGGCACTTTTGCTAACGGTGGTATTAATTTAATTGCGCAGTCTGGTTATACGCCTGAGTCACAATCCCAACTTTGGGTAAAGAATATAGGGGCCTCTGCTGTTTGGCCATTAACTTATGCTGGGATCGCTCCTTCCACTGCAACCCCAATAAATGAGTCAAGTTGTAACACTGTATTTTCTACTCAACTAAGTGTTGGCGGTGTGTATAAGGGTCCCTCAGGTTGCATAAACACAGGGATTACAGCGCGAGCTGGTACTGGACAATACGTTTTGCAGAGCAGTAATGGTATTGCTGTTTTATATGTTACTGATGGTGGGACTATAAATATAAATAATAACTTTGTTTCAAATAATGCAAACAAAAGATTGCTTATAGTTACTAGCGGTACTGTACAGATTACTGATACCATTGGCGTGGCTACGCCCGCACTCACTTCAACTCCAAATGTAGGTGTTGGTATTATAGCGGCGGGCAGTGGCTCAGTAAGCTTTTTAGGTACGCTAGATCCAACTGCCGACCCAGACAGTACTTTGGTTATAGAAGGGCCAATTATTACAAAGAACCTACTACCCGCTCGTAATAGAGGTTCTGGTGCTGCTGGTAATGGATATCCTTCGGAAATTATTCGATATAATCCTTTATACCTCTATCGTCTTACTGAAGCCGAAAGGACTGCTGCCTTACCAAATCAAACTGGTTTGTTTGTTTATGATGTAGACTGGTTGCCAGAAGAATAATATGCAAAAGCAAGTATTAAAACAAAAAAATAGCTTTATGCCTAATGCTCGTTACCACGGCAATAATAACGAAAGCGGACAAGCTCTACTTTTTGTAATAGTTGCGCTAACCATTGCCTTGTCAGTAGCTATAAATGTTTCGGTTAGAACAATCTCGTCTTTGTCCAGAACGTCTAGAACAGATACAGCCTCTAGAGTATTAGCAGCCGCTGAGGGAGGTATAGAAAGATTCTTGAGATTGTCCCTGACGCAAATGGAAGACGCCGCCCAAAATGGTGATTGCCCAACCGGCATGGAAGAAGGCCAGGGTAATGAATGTATTATATCTTTTGAGCAGGCTTCTGATAACATTGTTGCCTTAGCGCACGTTTTGGTTACCGAATATCAACCAACCTACTATCCGTTTTCGATTGCCAATGGCGAGGTAAAAGAAGTAAA
>JBPOHY010000067.1:0-2928 GCA_052035055.1 candidate division WWE3 bacterium
AAATACCAAAAACAGTACGCAAGGAAAACTCCAAATTCACGAGAATGAAAAATATACCATTCCTGAGAATCAATATTTATTGTTAGGAGATAATAGAGAGGAAAGCTCTGATTCGAGGCAAATTGGATTTATTCCTAGGGATTTAATTATTGCCAAAGTATTTGCGGTTTATTTCCCGCTAAAAAACTTTAGGCTTCTTTAACGTTTATTTGTTTTTTTGTCTTGGATTTAAAAACGAATTCTACAATTCCGCTTATTTTAGAAAATATAGTAAAGTCTCTACCCATTCCAACGTTTTTACCTGGTAAAAAAAGTTTACCTTTTTGACGTACGACGATCTGACCAGGCTTTACAACTTGGCCACCTGAAACTTTTAACCCTAATCTTTTACCGGCTACATTACCTTTTTGTCGTGCCTGTGCACCACCAGCTTTTTTATGTGCCATAGCTTAGTTTGCACCCTCCTCTTGGGTTTTTACCTTTTTACTAACAGCTTTTTTAGCGGGTTTTACAGTCTCACTACCACCAGCAGTAATACTTTCGACTCGCAATACACTAACCGGCTGTCTATGCCCTTTTACTTTATCGTATCTTGATTTGGATTTAAATCTAGCGACTCGTATTTTTCGCTCCCTTTTATCCTCAACCTTTGATAAAGTCACAGTCACATCCTCAACAACAGGAGCACCTACTACAATATTAGTATCATCAGAAAACAAGAGAACCTCGTTTGCTAACTCGCTAGTGCGAGAAATAGAAAACTGCTCGCCTTGTGAAACCTTAAATTGTCTACCGCCAATGCGGATAATTGCATATGACATATAACTACCTTTAGAACAGGAGAATACTACTACAAACTCTCAAGTTTAGCAATCGGTGATTTTTACAATTGGTAAAGCACCAACCAACTCAAAACTGTCATCACCGGCTATCCTGTTTTTCCTTACCATACTGCACTTTGCACACTTATGCACGAGAACTTCTTCGCCATCCGGCTTGTATAACTTGCCAATAGCCGGCATTAAACCTTTGCAAACTGCCTGTCTATCCCCTGTTTCTACATCTACATGCAAAGAATACAGGCAAAATGGACAATGATTCCTGTTTCTTGTTCCTGGGGCAACTAAGGGAATTTTACGCAGACAATGCTGACAAACAAAAGAACTCTGGCTGTGTTGTGGAGCGGAAGCTTTAAATTTTTGCATCGCTGCCGACAACAATCAAAACGTCATAATCCAACTCCTCTTCCAAACCTTCTTCGACAAGTGTAGAAAATTTATCTTTTAAGTCCGCAGACAACATATCTTTATAAGAGGCTTTGTCATTTTTAAACTTAACTAGCGTGGTTACGCGATCAACATCATCGGCATTTCCAATGCTTACTATGTTATACCCAAAGCCTTTTAACAATGTTTCGGTCTTGCCCGCAATCCCAGCCACACCAGCTCCATTTTCAACCCTAATTTTAAGGTCTTCTTTTTTTAAAGTAACTACTGGCGGTTCCTGAATCGATTTTGTGCTTTCCGATGCTTCGCTTAAGACTTGCGTTTGTTGAGAAGCTACGGGCGGTTGATTACCACCAACTAGCCTAGAAATTCCAAATATGCCACCAACTAAGACTAAAATTGCCATAGCCGAGCCAACGTAAACCAGCGAGCGGCTCTTTTTTTCTATAGTAGCGGGTATTGGCAACGCTGTTAGAAAATTTAAAAAGTCTGAATATATGAAAGGCTTGTGGTCAGCTACATAATCAACTAGTAAATGCATGTCGTATCCAGCGGCGCCTTCGGCTTGGGCATTCGGGATACTCAAAACTTCAAGGCTGTATTTATCATCCAACTCAAAGTTTTCATAGTTGTGTATATAAACCTTTTCAATTGGCGAATTACGCTTATACACAGAAAGTTGGTGCACTATTTCCTGAAGTTCATCGGTAGTCTTTTGCTCAGCATAAACGCCCGAGTAAAAAACCCCGCTAAATTCTGAAAGTGCGACTATCTGCTCGTCACTCGATTTTATTATAAATACAGCTGGCGTGTTAATTTCCTGCATTCGGGGCAATAATAGGGTCCAGGAGAATACACCCTTTAGACTAACGCCTAACCTATTGGCCGCATCAAGGTAGTTTTCTAAAGCTTCCTTTTTTATACCCGCAAATTGAAAAACGAACGGAGCTATTTTACGATAGTTAAAGTAGTAATTTTGAAGGTCATCGTGTTCCTGTGCTAAACGAGTGGACAATTCACCTATTATCTGTGCCTGAGTGTCTCCATTTTGTTTATTCACAGTGACAAAGCGCAAGTGGACATCCTGGGGTTCCACAATAAAAGTCAATGCAGCGTTTTTTGCACCTGGTCCTACTAATTGTGTCAGTAAACTACCCAACTCCTCGGTAAATTTTTCGATATCTAGTACCTTATAATCTGCTGCTACCGCAGTATCTAAATCTACAGCCAAACCCTTAAAGTTGTTATTTACGATAGTGCTCACCTTGAGCTTGTTATTGTTAAGGGAAACCGTAATATCTTGCATAAACCTAATATAACATATGCTTACGGGCACTGCCATTTACCATGCCCAGCATCACAAGAGAAGCGATCATAGAGCTCCCTCCATACGATATTAATGGTAAAGTGATCCCAGTCACTGGCATTATCCCAACATTCATACCTATATTGATGGTAAATTGAAAAAAGAACATGGCAAATATGCCAATTCCCAAAAATGATTCAAATGTTGATTTGGTGGTATTAGCACGGAACAAAATTAAAACTAGCAATAACAAAAAAACACATATTAACAAAACAGCCCCAACAAACCCCCACTCTTCTGCAAACGAAGCAAAAACAAAATCGGTCCAGTGGGCTGGCAAAAATTCTAAGTTTGATTGAGTACCTCTTCTAAAACCCTTCCCCCAAAAACCCCCGG
>JBPOHY010000109.1:0-2450 GCA_052035055.1 candidate division WWE3 bacterium
GTTTATCCATTCGGTAGCTTTTTCAGCTAAGCGATCGGCTCGCTGCTTCTTATACTCAGCAATGTCCACATTAACTCGTGTTATAGCATGGCCTTGGTTGCGAAGTGCGTTACTGACCATGTATTGCAAAGCGCGCATGGTCTCTCCGTGTTGGCCTATGAGAAAGCCATTTAGATAAGTAGATGGCACCTGTAGTTCTATCACCTGGTTGTCTTCGGTGCTAGCGTAAACATCGGTATTTAGCCCAAAAAACGACAGAATATCTTCTAGATATTTCTTAGCGTACTGAATTGATTCTTCCATTATTTCCTCCTCTTTTTAGATGATTTGGATTTTTTGTTTTTTGGGGTTTTCTTTTGGACTATTTCGCCTTCTATTATTTTACGTTTCGGGGCTGGCTCGTTAGCAATAGCTTCCATTTCTTCTTCGTCTTGTTTAAGTATCTTGCTCTGCTGGAAGATTGCTACAAGTCCACCGGTTAACCAGTACAAACTAAGTGCGGATGGTAGACCAAGGGTGAAGAAAAAGACCATTCCGGGTATGAGATATTTTGTGTTGCTCATGACTACTGCGTTTACTTCCATTTGGTCTGTTTGTTTGCCTTCGGACGCATCTTTAAAGATTTGTTTTAGACTTCTGGCGTCTTTTGGTTTCACCATTAGTTGTGCACTCTGTTTGTATTGCACAAAAGCACTTCCGATAACCAACAATAAGGCCGGGATATACCACCCGCCCGAACCAAATGCAGGCTTGGTCAGGTTAATAAACCCTAGTAAGGTTTCGTCAAAACTATGGATATTGTTTGAGACGCTCTGTATCCAGGGCAAGCCATGAAGCCAGCTGTAAGAAAATGTTATTAGGCTTTGTGGATCGTTTATTAACTTTCTGACACCAAAGAATAATCCAAGTAGGACTATGAATTGGATTATCAGTACACCAAAAGACCCAAATGGATTTATGCTTCGCTCTTTATAGAGCTCCATCATCATTTCTGATTCTTTCTTCTTGTCGCCTGAAGCCTCTTTTTTGATGCGCTTGATTTCTGGCTGGAGTTCACGCATCTCTTTAGCGTGGTGCAGCTGCTTTTTGACGATTGGCCACATTAGAGTTCTAACTAGCACTGTGAATATGATTAACGCTAAGCCAAAATTATGTCCTGGGATAAACGATATTATTAGTACGAGTAGGTTAAATATTGGTTGCACGACCAAGTGTTCGAACATAGATTCTCCTGTTAGATACCATTATTCTATCATTTTTTGACTGTAAATAACTGTTGTTTTAAATAATTTTTGCTTGTTTTAGTTGTGTGTGTACTAGTTTTTTAATATCTTCTGTGTCGATAGTTGCTAATTGGTCGTTAAAAACCGTTACAACGATATCGTACACTCCATTGAATTGTTCTGACTTAAGCCGGAAAGATTCATACAAACGCCGGCGTATTCTGTTACGTACTACGGCTGATTTATTAACTTTCTTGCTGACGACAATGGATAGCCGGTAGTTCTCTCGCCGGCTGTTCGGGGTATATCGTAGTGAACATAGTGGGCCACGAACAGTCTTGCCGTTGCGATAAACGTAGTTCAAACTTCCATGACCGTGAAATCTATTGATTCGGCTAATCATACATATACCTTAATACATAACCAAGTAATATAGAACATACGGGCATAAATTATCCCGCATGCTCTATGTTAAGCTTCTGGTTAGTTTACGCAGACAATTGTTTGCGACCACGAAGACGTCAACGAGCTAATACAGCACGCCCTGCCTTGCTAGACATTCGTTGCATGAATCCATGCACACGTGCACGGCGTCGAGTTTTTGGTTGATGTGTTCTCTTGGGCATATCGTTCCTTTGGTAGTATTATAGCATAGTTTTATGAATTTGCGACCCTTTTTAAGGAGCCTCTAATTCACCTATTAGCAAATTGTGTTAAATAGTGAAATTAACAATGTTTACCCACGGATTTTAGCACTTTATCCACCTAACATCAAGGCTTATCCACAGATTAACAGATAGGCTAGTCACTTGTGTATAAAAAACTAGTTTGTTAACAATTTGATGTATTTTTCAAAAGACTTGTGGAAAACTGCTAGACATCTGGTATATTTATACACAGGAAGTAATTTTGGAGAGGTAATGCAAGATAACTTATGGCGAGCTGTTTTAGGTGAAATAGAGCTGTCCATTTCTAGGGCTTCTTACCTAACCTGGTTTAATAAAACTCGTGTTTTAAAACAAAAAGACGGTGTCATTGTTATTGGTGTGCCTAATGTTTTTATCAAGCTACAGTTAGAGAAGCGATACAACAGTATTATTACCGAGGCGCTCACTAACAATGGGTTTGAGTCTGGTGTTATAGAATACAAGATCTATTCTGGCACTAGCCTTCCTAAAAAAGTAGATGAGGAAGAGTTGATTTTGTCTAGTTTACCTAATCAGGAAG
>JBPOHY010000064.1:0-9606 GCA_052035055.1 candidate division WWE3 bacterium
CAACAAAGAAAATCACTCGAGGACCAACTAACCTCCCAACGCGAAGTAATGTCCACACAAACCAAGTTAATTTGGGAACGACTCGAGAACTCCTCGCGGGTAATTCAGGAGGTCCACAAAGAACTGGGGGGAATAAGTGAGTTTGGCAAAGACATGAAAGATTTGAGCAATGTACTAAAATCACCAAAAATGCGCGGGGGCATGGGCGAACAATTTTTATACGAAATATTAGACAACTCGCTACCAAAAGAGTTATTTAAAACCCAATACAAGTTTAAGGACGGGGCTACAGCGGACGCTGTGATCTTTACAGATAAAGGGATCATTCCAATCGATTCGAAGTTCCCGATGGAGAACTTTAAAGCAATGGCAACCAAAGATTCTCAAGAAGAACGTGACAAATATAAAAAGGTATTTATAAAAGATGTAAAAAATCGAATCGACGAAATTTCTAGCAAATACATTTTACCCGAAGAGGGAACAACCGACTTTGCCGTTATGTATATACCCTCTGAGAGCGTTTATTATGAATTGATTGTAAACACAGCCGAGGTAGAAGACTATGCCAGAGTCAAAAAAATATTCATGACCTCCCCCAATACCTTAAACTATCAAGTAAAATCCATCCTGGTAGCGTTTCAGCAAAGCGAACTTCAAAAACACACCGGCGAAATCCTCAAGGCGCTTGGAGGCATTAAAATAGAAGCACAAAAGTTTGACGAAGAACTGAGCATACTCGAAAGACACCTAACGCATGGCTACAAGGCAATGGATACGGTAAAGACCAAGTATAGGAAGTTGTTTGGAAAAATAGAGGGGGTAGAAGCTCTGGAAGGCAGTGCTGCAGAAAATACACTGCCAGCAGCCGAAAAAATAGAAGCCCTAGAAGTTTAAACTGTGGTTTAAATTCCAGGGCTTTTGAGCGGCTTTGCAATATTAAAAACTGTTTCCAACTACTTTGGGACGGTCGTACTTGTTGTCTGACCAAAGCCAAAGAAGAAAGAAAATCATCGATGAAACCACAGCAACCACGCTACCATGTTCATTTAAAAACGAGGATACCGACCCAAAAGCAATAGCCGTATTGGCGTAGTAGTGTGTGGGGGTACGGTCGTTGCGTGAAAGCCAAAGCGTCTTTAAAAATTTGCGCATG
The DNA here is from genome assembly GCA_052035055.1 of candidate division WWE3 bacterium. Taxonomy (GTDB): domain Bacteria; phylum Patescibacteriota; class WWE3; order UBA101185; family UBA10185; genus JBPOHY01. The sequence goes on from JBPOHY010000064.1 coordinate 1,154, forward strand.
AAAAACCTCCTTACTGCTGTAAAATGAGACGTAGTTCGAGCACTGCACCAATAACTGCCAACGACCACCCAAGGCCTTGGTAAGATGGGAAATTTAGAGCAGCGACAATGCCGACTAAGATCAGGACTGGATACAAAAACCACCGAATTATAAAACTCGCGGGTGCTGGGGACGGGGTGCGCATACAAGCCTCCAAAGATATAAACAGTTTAAGTTATAATAGTATATATGCCAAAATCGGCCAAAATGCAACTCAATAGCAGCCAAAAACACGCAGTAGAACATAGCGAGGGACCACTTTTAGTAGTTGCTGGGGCAGGCACCGGGAAAACACGTGTCATAACCGAACGAATAAAACATTTAGTCGAAAAGCTCAAAGTTGAACCAAATGAAATATGCGCACTAACGTTTACCGAAAAGGCAGCAGGAGAAATGTCGGAGCGCGTTGGAGACATTATGCCTTTAGGGTATACAGAGCCGTGGATTAATAATTTTCATTCATTTGCAGACCGTATATTAAAAGCAGAGGGATTAGAAATAGGCCTAGACCCATCATACAAAATACTATCTGGGCCAAATCAATGGATATTACTAAGAAAAAATCTTTTTAAGATTAAGCTGAAGTATTTTAGACCTCTTGGAAATCCAACCAAATTCATCTCGGCAATTTTAAAATTTATATCGCGCCTACAAGACGAAAACATATCGTTTCAAGAATTTACCAAGTTTGCCGAAAGCTTTGAGGGGGAACTCGAAGAAAAAACTAGATGGCTAGAATTAGCGCATACCTACGAAATGTACCAAAAGATAAAGGTAGAGGGAAAAAATGCCAAGCTAGATTTTGGTGATCTTATTTTTTGGACAATTAAACTTTTTACAGAACGCCCCAATATCCTAAAAAAGTATCAGACACAGTTTAAACATATATTAGTAGATGAATTTCAGGACACAAACCACGCACAATATGAACTTATAAAAATGCTATTCCCTACAAACAATGACGAAGCTTCCAAGGGACGGAGCCTAATAGCCGTAGGTGATGACTCCCAATCAATATACAAATTTAGAGGCGCAGCAGTTTCTAATATCCTGGAGTTCATGCAGGATTTCCCACAAGCGCAGATGGTATCACTCACCCAAAACTTTAGGTCCACGCAGGAAATACTTGATCCAGCCTATACGCTAATACAAAATAATAACCCCGATACGCTGGAAGTTAAACTGGGAATCTCAAAAGAACTAACATCCGAAAACGCAGCCTATAAAGGCACTAAGCAAGTACACCCGGAGGCAGTGTCCCTACAGACCATGGAGGATGAAGTTGAATGGGTAATATCAAAGATATACGAGATTTTGGCAAAGGAGCCAAACTACACATACAAGGATTTTGCGATACTCGCACGTGCTAATAGCCAGTTAGATGCCTTTGTACTAGCACTAAGGAAGCACGCACTTCCCTATCAGCTGGTAGGTAATAGGGGTCTTTATGACCAGGATGAGGTCAGAGACATACTCGCGCTTTTAAGGCTTGTAATTAACCCACGCGACACAATCAGCCTTTATAGGACTCTAAATATGGATGCGCTAAATATACCCCAGCACGTTATAACAAACCTACTGGCACAAACGCGCTTAAAAAAACTCGAAATGTGGGATGTTCTGAATGAGTCAGAAAATGAACACCTTAATCTTTTTGCAAAACTCATAATGGCTCAGCAGGACAAAATAACAAAAGCAACGCCAGTGGAATTCATATATAGCTTAGTTAATGAAATTGGCTATGTTACCGGGCTTACTCAAGTAGATGATATGGGGGCACAGTTAAAGATCCATAACTTAGACTTGTTCTTAAATATAGTGAAAGGTTTTGAAATCGAATACCGAGCAGACAATAAAGAAATTCCAACGGTTGTGGACTTTATAGACCATATTGATTTGCTAATCGATGCTGGGGATAACCCGGCACAGGCAGAAATTCAGGATTACGACACCATAAATCTAATGACTGTGCACGCATCAAAGGGTCTAGAATTCCCGGTAGTCTTTTTAACAAACCTGATTGCTGGAAGATTTCCATCAACAAACCGCTCAGACCCAATCGAAATACCCGAAGAACTGATTAAAGAAACCCTACCCTCGGGAGATGAGCATTTGCAAGAAGAACGCCGACTTTTTTACGTGGGCATGACAAGAGCACAAAGATACCTATACCTAACTTATGCAAAAAATTATGGCGGTAAGAGAGAAAAGCACATGAGTGGTTATATTCAAGAAACCAACCTAAAAATAACAACCGTAGAAAACTCCTTGCCCAGTGCTGTAGAACCTACCCAAAGTGGACTCTTTGGTGTGGAGTCAGGCTTTAGAGACCCTGTTTATAAAAAAATAGATTTCTCACCTACTTTTTTGAGTTACTCCCAAATAGATACTTATAAAACGTGCCCACTAATGTACAAATACAGGTACGTACTGAATGTGCCGACACCTCCAAGCCATGCGCTGAGCTTTGGATCTACGATTCATGACACCCTGAGAGACTTTCATCAAAAATTAATGTTTAAGCCCGTGAGCCTAGAAGAAGTCTACGAGATTTACGAAAAGAATTGGCAACCGCTTGGATATTTAAACGAAGAGCATCGACAAGAAAGGTTTAACTCAGGAAAGGAAATCTTGGCTAATTATTACAAGACATTTATGCAAAACCCTGTAACACCGCTAGAAGTAGAACGTCCGTTTAATATAAAAATAGAGGGAATTAAATTTTATGGCCGAATTGATCGAATAGACCCAAACTCCGACGGTGGCGTAGAAATAGTAGATTACAAGACTGGTAGCACTAAAACCCAAAAAGACGTTGATAAAGACGACCAGGTAGCTTTTTATGCCATAGCGGCAAGAGAAGCTTTAAAGCTAAACCCAACAAAACTCACATACTACTTTTTAGAATCAGGAGAAAAGGTGAGTACCACCCGCACGCCAGAAGAATTGGAAAAAAAGCGTGAAGAAGTCAAAGATGTCATAGACGAAATAAAAAAGGGAAAATTTGAAGCCACACCAGGGATGCATTGCAGTTGGTGTGACTTCAAAGAGATTTGTCCGTACGCTTATAAAAGTTAGGCCAAGACCCTACTCAGAACTTTCGGTTAGTGATGTATAAAGATCTTCACTAATACGCGTGTCGTTGAGTAAATCATCCATCAATTCCTTGGTGTCTCCCTCTTTTTGAGGAGTGAATGTAAATTCCACTTTTAAGCCTGTGTTTTTTAATTCACTGACACAGGGATTCAACTTAAGATCCTCTACAAAATCATTCACATCAGAAAGTCTTCGCAATCGTAATCTTACGGTAAATGGTTCCATACTATTTCTCCTTTGTGGGTATTTGCGGGGATTATATCACTTACTACAGGTCTGTTAAAGGGGTAGCGTGTTGTATCTGGAAAGAAACTTTAAAACAGGGTTAGTAAACTTAATATAGGGCAACGGATAGCGGATAACGTGACCACCAAATTTTTCTTTAAAGTGGCTAAAGCCGCCCCATTCCTTTGTAAAGTTTGGAAAACGGGCGTCATTAACACCGTCCAGGTCCAAGAACTCATATCCCAACTTCTTAAAATACATCATGGACTGCCACATAAGTTCATAGCCACCTTTACCCCTTCGCCCAATTTCTGTAGTACCACCATGTAAATATAGGATCGTATTTTGGTACCCCAAGTAAAGTTTAGAGCTTACCAGTTGCCCATCGGCGTCTCTAACCTCAGCCAAGAAAACTTGATCTTTAAATATTTGCGCTTTAGCTAACAGGTCGGATAAGGGTTGAATGTAAAACTTCCCACGTTTACCTGTCTCCAGTAGGACTTTATGAAAAGCCTCGAGTTGGGGAATAGAAGGGTTTAAAAAAACCTCAACCGTGTTCTTTTCACGACGAGCTCGGTTAGTTGCATACTTGGCACTGTGTGAAACATCAGCCCACAAGTCTTGCTCCGACTTTCGCAGATCCAAAACCTGTATGGATGGAGGAGACAGGGGCAATACACTCCTCACATACCCCGCGTTTTCCAAAACAGATATGTCCTGCCCTTGGGTTGGTTCGATTTTTATAAAAAGCGGACGCCTTGGTTTCACCCACGCCTCAATCTCTTTCAGATTTTCGGCCGTCATTGCCTTGGGTCTTTGAATCTTAACCAAGGTAGCGCCTAATAGTTGATGGTAGGCAACTAAAACACCAAACGTGGTCTCAAAGTTTCTCCAGCCAATAGCACCCAAATATTGGAGCCATTGCGGAGACTGTCGAAGTTGAATATTTGTTAATGTCTCAGTAGTTTCCATCTAATCAGATTAATCAAATTAAATAAATAGTATGCACCGGAATTTATCACTAAGTCATAAGAATCGATATAGGTAACGTGACGACCACCGAATTTCAATTTGAAGTTCGTAAAGCCATAGTAAGAATCACCGGAATCATTGGGATCCATAGCAGCCCCCCACATGTCAAAAACATCGCAATTTAATTCTTTTCCCAACTTTATCGCCTCCCACCCTACCAAACAGCTCGCAAATAGATTTTTATGTTCTAGAGAAGATCCGCCGTACGGATAATACAACACGTGGTCATGTACAAAAAGCATCCAAGACGCAAGGGGTGTAGATTCGTAACTCGCATTTAGAATATAGCACATTCCTTTAGGAGCTAGGGTCTTCCATACAAGATACAAGTACTCTTTTGACCTACCAAAGTATTTTTGCCTTTTTGCGGTTTGTGAATAAAGTTCATAAAAAACATTAAAGTCTTCTTCGGTTTGGGCTCTTGTTACTGTTACTCCATTTTTTTGAGCGTATGAAATATTATATTTATGCTTTTTGTGCAGGGATGCTAACAATTCTTGTTCAGTGCGTCCGAGATCGATAAGTATATTAGCCCTAGCAAATTCCGACCTTACAGCCTTTTTACAATTATCAGAAAATGTTTTTGTCGCTGCTACTTCCTCTGGTGACCCAACAACAATATTTGGGACATCAAAGTTTATGGCTATGCAAGAATTTTGCTGTAAAGATTTGCGCAATGCTTCAAAGTCGATGTCCTCAGGCAAAACTCTAGGGCAGTAAGCGTAAAACAGCTTTGTATATGGGATGCGGTGCTTGGTATAAAATAGATTCCCTACGCGCACGGCGTCGGTTCCATAAGATTTCTTAAATTCCTCCCATGCGGTAGATTGGACTATATGCCTATACATTGCGTCATTATATCTCACTTTGGATTTTATAGAGTATTGACATTAGCATGCCCATAAGATAATTTTAGACTGTAAGTTCGCCACTAGTTGGCGGGTACAAAGGAGACCGCTGGGTAATTGTTGCCCGGCTTATGGGAGCCTGGGCAATTGCTAGTTGGCCAGGCTCTAATTTTTTATGAGGATAAGAGAAATATTACTAACAGCACTAACAGTTATAATCTTTGTAATAGCATTATTTTTTGTTATAAAGAATAAGCATACTAATGAGGCTGGCCTAAGCTCTGAGGAAGCAATGCTGGTACAGAACGGCCAAACAGAAGTACCAGGACAAGAAGAAAACATGCAAAAAAAGGAAATAATACTAAAAGAAAATACTGACTACCATGCGATTATTAAAACATCCATGGGAGACATAGCTATCGATCTTTTTGAAAAGGAAGCTCCTATAACTGTTAACAATTTTGTTTCTCTAGCAACAGACGGTTTTTACGACAACCTCATTTTTCATCGAATAATAGAAAACTTTATGATTCAGGGAGGCGACCCAAGCGGTAACGGCACGGGCGGCCCAGGATATTCCTTTCAGGATGAGATAAATAGTAAAAAGCTAGTTAGAGGGTCTTTGGCAATGGCCAACGCCGGACCAAATACTAATGGTAGTCAATTCTTTATTGTAACCGCAGAGGCAACTCCATGGTTAGATGGCCTTCACACTAATTTTGGACAAGTAACGGCAGGACAAGAAATAGTAGATGCAATGTCTAAGGTTGAAAAAGGCGCAAATGACAAGCCAGTAAAAGACATAGTGATTAATAGTATCGAAATCGTAGAAAAATAATCCCCTCCTAGAGCAATTTAACTACCAACCTACTCCATTGATCTAAAGTAAGCTGTTGTGGGCGCGCAGTCGGGTCGATATCCAGCTCTAATAAAACTTCTTTTTTAAAAACTTTATTCAACATTTTGCGGGGTGTCGCAAAACCTTTATGTAAAAATCCTTCGTACTTTACTATTTCTTCTACAGACATCGAAACTCCATTCTTTTTAGTCAGCTTGAGCACTGCACCATCCACCTGTGGTACAGGGTCAAAGTGTGCGCGCGGAATAATTTTAACTATCTCGGCATCGTAAAAAGTTTGTACAAAGGTCGACATATAAGACGCATCCGGAGCTCCGGAGGTTATTTTTAGCGCGACCTCCTTTTGCATCAACAAAACGCATAAACTAGGCTGCATAGGGTGTTTAATCAGCGAATGTAAAATTGGAGAGGTTATGTAGTAAGGCAAAGAGCCAATAACCTTAAAACTTCGGGATGGCTTAAATGTTAAGAGCCAACTTAATATATCATCATGAACAACCTGCAAATGGCCACTCTTGGTATGTGCATCCTTTAATACATTTACAAAACGCTCGTCTACCTCCACCGCGTAACCGCGGGCATCAACGTCCTGCATTTTTTTTACTAAATTTTTTGTTAGGGCGCCCAAACCAGGTCCGATTTCGACAACTAAGTCCCCGGCACCCAGCTCGAGCCAGTCAACCATTTGAATACAGGAGTCGCCATCTAGCAAAAAGTTTTGACCTAATTCTTTTATTGGGGTATACATAGACACTGCTAGTATACACCGTATGACAACCATTTATGTGGCACTAGAAAACATAAGAAGCTTATATAATGTAGGCGCAATTTTTAGAACCTGCAGCTTTTTTGGTGTTTACAATATTTTGCTCGTTGGCTATTCTGGGCAGCTAAAACCTGGGGTACTACATCCTAAAATCTTAAAAACATCTATGGGCGTGGAAAAGGAACTAAATCTGACTTTTATACAGAGCTCCGAAGACTTAGTAAATTTTGCTGCAAAAAATAATTTAGACTTGTATGCCGTCGAGCAGGATAAAAAAAGCGTAGCAATAAATACGCTAGGCGTAAAAGATAGTGGGATTTTTGTATTTGGAAATGAAAAAGAAGGAATAAGTGACGAGGTACGCGGCAATGCAAAAGCAATTGTCGAAATACCTCGTCTAGGAAAACACAATTCGCTAAATGTCACAGCAGCATGCGCTATAACACTTTATAACATAGCTAGCAGATTACCCTAGGGATTCTTAGTGTAATGAATATGCGAAAGCTCAGCGCTTGCAACATTATCGTACGAAAGGAACACAGGCTCCTTAGAAGAATCCGCTTGGCAAATTACTGCGTAGTCAGCTGCATTCACCACAACAACTATGCCGACTTTATCAAAGGTGCAAGTCAGTTTATTGTTAACAAGGCTCCAGTCGAACCGACCCTGAGCAAGAACTTCAAAACAAGTCTCATCAACAAACAAAACATTTAGCCAATAAATGTCTTTATCTGTTGGCGCCACCTTCATAACATTAGAAACACCAGAGTCAACAATAACAGGTCCAGTGGAACGGGAATTTAAGAAAAGTAAGACCCCCATAAGCACTAAGCAACTAATGAACAAAATCCAAGCAATCCCGTCCTGCGAAGGTAGTTCAACAAGGCACTCGTATACAGCGCAAACCTCAGTATTCATAAAGAGTCTCCTTAAGTTAATTGTGGCGTGTTATTAGTCTTCGGTTTGATATTCTTGGCGCTTTCGGTTCTTTAGACGAACAGCAACAAAGGCAAGTACAACAAGAAACAAAAGTACGATAGCGACAGCACTAACGCTCATTGGAGCAAGCGGCACGTTTACAGAAAACAGGGCAGTTGTAAGAACCATGTGTAACTCCTAAAAGTAGATTTTGGCTATTATAACAAAATGCGCTGGGCTCGGCAACCTATAGCTTGACCAGCGAGCTATGCTTATGTACAATGGTCACAAAGCGATTGATCGCTAAAAGAAGATTGAAGACAGATTTGGTACAAAGGAGTAAAACATGAATAATGACCCAAAAGTAGTTGTTAAAGTATCACCCAAAAATCCTGTAGTGCGAGAAATACATTCAGATTTCCGTATGAGCGACCTCGCAGGACCAGTGGAACGGACAGTAATAACCCTCCTCCAAAAGGAAGATACGCGCCCTAATTCGGCTATGGGCACTACTGCAAATAAGTTTTATTGGGACCTTGCCAGATTAGGGGAACCCCACGGACTGAAAAAAATCCTCCTGTCCCCATATCAACTCACATTGATTAAAAACGAGGCATTCGATTGGCAACCCCTCATGCAACTCACAGAGGAATTGCTTGCGAAGCATTAT
>JBPOHY010000019.1:0-1936 GCA_052035055.1 candidate division WWE3 bacterium
TGCTGCCGAATTTACCGATCTTTTTACAAAAAGTGTACCAACAGCAACAAATTTTGTTGGCGTACTGTAAAAAACAATAAGCCCACACATTCCAAAAATAATACCAGCGAAGATAATTGTTTTAAGATTGTTTTTTAAAAAATTTACAAATTCTCGCACTTCCATACTATGAGATTTTACCACAGGTACAATAAACTCCTTGTAAAGTTATTAATATAAAAATATACTAAATAACAGGAAATGAAAAGAAAAAACTGCCCTTATGCCTAAGAAAACTGCCATAAAAAAATCGGCGCTAGCTCCGACAGTATTGCTTGCGGGAGGCGCGGGATTTATAGGGTCTCATATAGCCGAAGCTCTGCTCAAGCGCGATGCGCGTGTCGTTGTTTTAGATGATTACAGAAGCGGCAAAGAGGTCCATATCAACCATTTGTTAAGTAATCCCAAATTCGCACTGTTCGATATAGATATAAATGTTGGTATCCCAGCAGAAATAGAATCTGTAGACTATGTAATTCATTTGGCTGGTCTCGAGGATTACTTGTACGGTCAGGATAATCTAAGTCTTAATCACTTACTAACAAGCTCCATTGGCACTAAAAATCTCTTAGATTTAGCGCACAAGTCCCAAGCCAAATTTTTACTGTGTTCTTCGGTAGACGTTTACGAGGGTATGATGTCGCAACTCAGCTTAGACGACTATTTTGGCAAGAGTCTTATGGAGCAGCAAAAGTATAGCCAGACGGAGGCCAGACGTTATGCAGAGGCGCTAGTTTGGGAGTACCACAATAGAAATAATGTTGACGCTCGTATAGTAAGACTGCCTGAGGTGTTTGGGCCTCGAATGGACTTGTCAGCTAGTGGGGTCTTGGGTGTGTTCTTAAAAGCCATTTTGGATGGCGGACCTTTAGCTATAGAGGGTGACGGTGTAGAAAAAAGCTATTACTTGTATATCGAAGACGCTGTATCAGGAGTTTTGAAAGCCCTGTTTTCAAATGCCACAGTAGGAAATATTTATTCACTGGTGCCTAAAGAGCCCTCATCTACTTTGGAGTTAGCCTACCTTGTACGGGGCCTGGCCGATAGAATGGTTGATATTAAGTTCGATCCCGCCGTTGGCAAAATTCGACCACAAGCTCGTTTACCAGATACTTATAACTTGAACGACCTCGACTGGCTACCCAAAATAACTATTAAAGAGGGTGTAATACAAACGTTGCTTAGTTTGGGATACAAACCAAACGAAAATACTTTTAAACAGGCGCGCCTAATCGAGGAGAAAAAGTCCCAAAACGCGGCCGCTCCTACCCCCGCTACTGATCAGGCGTCTCAAGCAGTTTCCTCGTTAATGGACATTAAAACTAAGGAGTCTGCTAAGCCGGTACCACCACCACAAGTCACGTTTAAAATGGCTACTTCCCAGGTGGACTTGGGCACTAAATTAAAAACGGCAGCTATGCCTTTGACTGGTGTATTAGATAAGCTAAAAATTCCGACGCCTGTACTTAAGCCTGTTTTTCCTGGTACTACTTCCCGATCGAAAACTGGCTTGGTTGTCGCATTCACTTTGTTAATATCTTTTATTGTTGTGTTTGTAGCCGTGCCTGTTGTTGCAACAGCATATTACTCTAAAAAGGCGGGTGCTCAGCTAGAGGCAGTTCCTGGGTTTATTACGCAGCTTGATTCTGCTAGTGCCCAAAAAAGTGCGGATGCTGCGAACCGTCATTTCTTAAAAGGTCATAGGTATCTAACCAGTTTGGGGTGGCTATTTAATTTGGTTGGTAAGGATGAGGAGTTTAATACATATTCAAAGGTTCTTAGTTCGGCGGCATATTTTTCTAAATCCCTGAGTTACTTTTCCCAGTCTGCGGAACCGTTTAACATGCTTTGGGAGACCCTAAAGCCTACCTCCACACAAACTTTTGATCCTTCCATA
>JBPOHY010000052.1:0-3080 GCA_052035055.1 candidate division WWE3 bacterium
ACTTCCATCTTTAGAAATGGGTAGACCTACTGATAAAGAACATACATTACTTGTGGTAAAAAAACTAAAAGAAATTGTAGCGAACACATCCAATATTGATTTGGACATTTTTATACTAGTTATTGCAGCATATGCCCATGATTGGGGATATGCAAATCTATTCGATAACTCTACCCCATTAAGTTTAGCCGAAATTGGAAAACAAAAAGACACACACATGAATATAAGTGCAGATAATCTGCAGCACTTGCTAAAGGAGCCATTTTTTAACTTTTTAACCGATATACAAAAGGAAAGAGCAATTCATTTAACACAAGTACATGATAAATTAGAAAATCTAAAAGACACAGATGAGCTAGTGCTTATGGAAGCGGATAGTTTAGGGGGTATGGAACCGGATATTATGGGCGTATTTGAATACAAAGAATCGGAAGAAAGATTTATGCGTAAAAGTAGAGACTTAAGGTTATCAAAGTTTGTAACAGAATATGGAAAAACCGAATTTGAGAGACTTTATAAAAAACGTGAGAATTATTTCATACAAAAACACCTTCTAACATCCTCTGCTATGTAGAGCCAGAAAAATGGGCAGGAGCCGTAAGGTTCGTGACGATTTGCCACGTGGAGGAACCAGAAAAGTGAGTATCACCAAAGGTAGTAGCCACGGACCCATAGGTTTGAGCGCGCTATGCATTACACTTCACACTGGTCAAAAAAATCAAAAGAGTAGCGCACTACCGCCGCCTATCTGTTAAAATACCCTGCTATGGCAGAGGACAATACAATTATTCGTTTTAATCAGGTTTCATTCGCGTACGGCGATCATAAGGTCATTCTAGATGACTGTAGTTTTAGTGTTCGCAAAAATTCTATTGTTACTATTATTGGGCAAAACGGCGCAGGAAAAAGCACAATATTTAAACTACTTTTAGGTAAATTAAGACCACAAGGTGGAAAAATAAATATCGAATCAGGCACCACAATTGGTATCGCAGAACAAATGATTCCAAATGACAAGCTAGATTTAACTGTTTTAGATTATTTCAAAAAGTCATTATCAAACCCGCAGCCAGGTGTCGAAGGTTATATCAAAAAGACACTAAATGCAGTTAATCTTGATGTTTCTCTTTCAAAAATAGTTAAAGAACTTTCTGGGGGGCAAAAGGCAAGACTACTACTAGCTAATGCGCTATTTTCTGATCCTGATATTTTATTATTAGATGAGCCAACAAATAACTTGGACAAAGTAGGTATTGATCACTTAACAAACTTTTTAATTAACTACAAAAAAACATGTATTGTTATTTCACACGATGCGGATTTCTTAAACAGCTTTACAGAAGGTGTATTAAATCTTGATAGTCATACTCACAAAGTTGAACAATTTGTTGGTAACTACTACGACGCACTTGATGAAATAGCAGCCAAACTCGAAAGAGATCAACTTTTAAATTCGCGAATACAAAAAAGTATAAAAGATCGTTTTGAAAAAGTTAACAAACTAGGTGGCAAAAGTGTTGCAATGAGCCAACTTGCACGAAGAATCAGACAAGACATCGCAGCCGACAAAGAAGATGTAGTAGAAATGCGCGTAGAAGACAAAACTATTCCTGATTTTACGATCCCATGCCAAGAATTCGTAGGATATGTGATTAAAATTAAAAAACCTATCGTAACTGAGTTAAATAAAAATGCACGGCTTCTTATAAAAGGACCAAATGGAATCGGTAAAAGCACTTTACTAAGATCAATGCTCGCGGGACAAGATGCTGATATAAATCCGAAAATACGCGTAGGCTACTATAGCCAGGATTTCACCGAGCTAAACTTTAAACAAACCGCATTTGAATCATTGTACGAAGCTGCATTGGTTAAAAGAGATCAAGATATATATGCAGCAGCAGCCAGATTTTTACTTAACAGCTCAATGTTAAAAAATAAAATTGAAACTTTATCTGACGGTCAAAAAGGCTTATTGTGTTATGCAAGATTCACACTACAACAACCAGGGCTATTAATCCTAGATGAACCTACCAACCATATTAACTTTAGACATATTCCAGTGATATCAAGGGCCGTCAATAACTTTGCTGGCCCGGTAATTTTCGTTAGCCATTTAACTGAATTTGTAGATAAAATAAAAAATGTATACGAATTGCTACTAACGCGCGACTAGTCACAAGGCTTGTATAGGTAACCCAAACAACAAAGTCGTTAGGGGTACTTTTATACTAAGTCTTTACTTCAACTAAAAATGCAAAGCTCAGGTTAATTTATAGGCTCCTGAACATGTCACTAAGGGAAACCGTTAACTAATCCAAAAACGCCACAGTATCTTGCCAGGATTTACCATCATATTGAGTATTGTCTGCCCTAATAGCATACTGCCCAATACTAAAAAATAGGAGCTTGTCTGGATGTTTAGTATCTGCTAGAAAAAAGGATACGCCGTTACTTTCAGTATATCCATAAGGACATTTATCGTAGCGAGCAAATAAGTCATCCATATCAATCCAGTCGGTAACTCTTATATTGCCTTTTTCATAACTAGCAGGATACTTACCTTTAGACTCACTTATATACGCCTCACAATCAGCTTTAGAATAACCATTCAAAAATTGTTTTTCTATAGCAATAAGTAGAGAATCCTCAGGTTTCTTTGAGAAAACTTCAACATATTGTCCAGAATCGCGAGCATAGTTTTCACTATAAAGGTAAATCTTGTTGTCTTGCTCCTCAACTTTTATTTTTTCGTTTCCTTGTTTTTCAAGGTAAACAAAACTGACGCCGAGCGCATCTGACTTATACTTTTTTTGATTTGGAACACCTGTATCCTCTGCATAATCCCCAGATATATCTACAGGATTATTCTTGATAGACGCATCATTTACAACTATTCCTGGGGTTTCAATAGAGATTCTAGTTTTAGCATTCGTGTAGTAATAAAGTCCTAAAATAATCCCAACCGCAGTTAATAAGCATAAAAGTAAAACCGATGAAAAACCTTTGTAATCCTTCATAGATTAATTGTACAGAAGATTTAATATGCGTATAGCTTATATTAAACTCTATTTCGCAGT
>JBPOHY010000039.1:0-1692 GCA_052035055.1 candidate division WWE3 bacterium
AACACCCACAGCAGTCAAAAAACCCAAACGCGTGGCCTCGTTATGGATCGTACTCGGAATTTTCGGTACATGCTTTTTTATGGCGTTTTGCACCATGCTGACCGTATTCGGGGTCATTGGATCTAGTAGTCAAAAATTTGTAGACAGTTTGCCGGTAGACGAAACCACAGGGCTCAAATCCTGGGCCACAATTTACTGGTACATCAACGGCTTCGAGGTAAATGTGCAGACACTCGATACCTACAAAGCCGACGAAAACTATGACTGGTCACTAAAAGTTGTCTTAGATTCGAGCGCCAAACTTGTCACGCAGTTTCCAGAAAGTGGCAGCGGAGCCGGACCCCTGACACTAGTATCCGACAACAACGAAGGTACTTTCATTTTTGAACCTACATACGCGTCGGGTATCGCAAATCCAATTATCAAGCATAACTTTGGATTTACAGGCGTAGATATTGGGCCAGGCAACAAACTCGAGCTGTATCTTGTAATTCATATGCCTTCTGGGGACCACGACGTACCAATACACATTGTGTATCCTTAGTAACCTAGTTTCTTAGCCTCGCTGAACATTATTTTCTTCAGCGAGGTTTTTTTTGCATACAAAGTCATAATGCTTAGATGCCAAAGGAATAAAAATAAATTCCTTCGCGGTGTCTGACCGGCTTCCACTAATCCTAAACCTCGAATAATTCTATGGGTTAGATAAAAACGTGAGAAAATGCTATAATAGCGGCCAATAAAGCTTTTGACTAAAAACCCAAAGGAGTAGACATGAATCAAGATATAGCTGAAATTATAGTAGTGCTAGTAGGAGTTCTGGTAGGAACCGGCACTATTGCCATCCTGCAAAAGATGCGGATACATAAATTTGCACCCGATGGAAACTTTGAGATATTTACTGCGGCTTTTCATGATGCTGTATTTGCATTGGCAATCACAATGTATTTCGTACTTGTCTCAAGCGCTTTTCTTTATGGGAATGATATAAGGACGGAACAAACTCTTTGGACACTAACAATTGTTAGAGCCGTGTGCCAAATAGTCATGATACTGTCCTCACTTAATCGAAAGTGGTATTGGTTCGCAGGATTTGTAGCTGCAGGAACAGTCCTTACGCTTCTTAATTTGTTATCACAAATGTAATTTTATAACCCCAGATGCTGTTTAAATCTGGGGTTTTTTTAGTGCGCATCCCGAGTCCCATAGCAGTTGAACCAATTCCACATGTTGAGATAAGCGGCAAAAACCACTGGGCAAATCAAAAGGATACGGGCACTTGCTAGCAAAATGCCAGAAGGAAATTTACTGCAACTCAAGGACTATCGCATTCAAAGCCTTGGGGAAGCAATGCTAATCGAGGGCGCAAACAACTGACAATACAACTTACCGAAGGTATTCCAGCAAATCTTGTACGCAAAGTGTTATTCACAAAATATCCTCTTGGGAAGCCCATTAGTGAATAAACAAACATACTGAGCAATTAACTATGCTAAGAGACAGTTTCCTTTTTTTTAGGCTGTCTCTTTTTTTTACCTAAGCCGCAGGATACTATAGGTTGCCTAAATGCGGTTTTCTTGGTATAATAACAAAAATAACTAATTCCTTTAATTTTACTCATCACAAAGAGGTATAAAATGAACCCACAACTCAACTTACGCTTGTCCTTCTTTCTCACATTATTCTTTTTGG
>JBPOHY010000128.1:0-2374 GCA_052035055.1 candidate division WWE3 bacterium
GCATAAGTCAGTATCCCAAAATCCCCCAGTTCTTGTGGGATTTCATGAAAAACCAACGCGAAGCTTGATACAACACCCAAACGTATATCTACCATAAACGCACCGGCAATAATGAGTCCGTCAACAAAATTGTGAATCGCGTCCCCTATTAAATTCATGTATCCAAAGGCATGCACTGTACAGTCCCCATCGTGGCAATGGTGCCAGTGTAAAAGCTTTTCGATTAAAAAGAATAACGCGAAGGCTCCCAAAACAACAACGGACACGCTGTCAAAACTTTGTGTTTCTAAGGCTTCTGGCAATAAGTGAAAAAACGCACCACCCAATAAAGTTCCTGTAGATAGTCCCACCAAATGAAACACAACTTTTTTTAAAAGTTGAGGGTTATATGCCAACACAAGTGCGGCGAATACTGATAGCGCACTAATTAAAAAAGTTGACGCAAGAATATAAACTAACACCATAAATTTATTATACAGGGCTTAACAAGTGGCTTCGGCACCCTATAGTAGACAAGGGCTGGGTTTTTTAGTAAAATAACGCAAACAAAATCTCTTTTAAGGAGTCTTAAATGAAAAAGCCCACATTCATCTTTTTTATTGTTGTTCTCATGCTACTTTCCGCGTGCTCGCCAAATGCTCTACCAACCAATGCGCCGGTAGCACAAGCCGAAGAACAAGTAGAAAACGAAACTCCAGCGGAAAACGACCCAAACATTTACTTACCGGTGGTAGAAACAGCAAAACCAACACCCAAAGTAACACGCCCCGCCGCAACTATTACCCTAAATACACCAGGATGTTTGTCTATTTATGGAGACATACCAGGCGGAACCACCGACGGCACTCAAATCTTTCCGGCGGTCTCTGTTTTGGGAACCTTAACCACTGGCGAAGCATTTGAACTAGAATGCGTGTTCGTTTTAGAAACCAGCAAATTTGAAACAGCAAGAGTGGTAGAAGTAAACCTTGAAGGCACGGCACACGTGGACTTTACCAAACCGTATACCATCGATGTAAAGGTTATAGGATATGGCGAGAGTCCTTGGGAAATTACACAAACATTTTGGGTCGGCGACTTTAAAATAGAAGACCTCTTTCAGTATAAAGGTGGTCAAGCAGGTAATCTGATTGTTCAATTTTGGATTGTACCCTTAGGCGAACAAACCGGTTAATAAGCAAGCAAATTTTTATGGATTAATCTTTAAAGCACTCAACGTTTTCATACGCGGGGTGCTTTTTTTTTGCTAAACCTTTGATATGATCTAAACACTCCCCTAGGCGCATATAAAACGCATCAATATGTTAAAACATGCACACATACTAAACCATTTTAGAAAAAATGACCCAAAAATTTATGAGGTTATGAAAACCGTTGATTTTGAAAAATGGTTTAACCCAAGAAAAAAACTCGAGGCCCAGGACAATTACTTTGTGGCACTATGTCGAGAAATTATTGGCCAACAGCTTTCTGGAAAGGCGGCGAATTCTATTTTTACAAGGTTTTTGGCGCTATTTGACACTGAAAACATAGAGCCAGGACAAATACTCGCCCTAGATAAAGAGACCCTGCGGGGAGTTGGGCTTTCGTGGGCAAAGGTAAGATATATTCAGGATTTGGCACAAAAAGTTCAAGACGAGGAGCTTAATTTACAAGACTTGCCCACAGCACCCGACGACGAGGTTATACAACAACTCACGAGGGTAAAAGGTATAGGTCCGTGGACCGCCGAAATGTTCTTAATATTTACATTGCAACGCAAAAACACTTTTTCGCATGGGGACTTGGCACTAAGCAAGGCAATTAAAAATATTTACGGACTCAAAACAATAAATAAAAAACGAGTGGAAAAAATAGTAAAAAAGTGGGAACCTTATAAAACGTACGGGTCTATTAACTTATGGCATAGTATTGATAACAAAGATGTCAAAACCACATGATATTAAACGAAGACAAAACTAAGCGTGGCAAGTTTATAGCACTTTACGGTGCAAATAACCTTGGCAAATCGACTCAAATTAAAAAGTTAGTAAACAAGGTTGCCGAACAAGGTCAACAATCTTTTTTGGTAATAAAATACCCAATGTACAAACTACACCCAACAGGACCTAAAATAAATGAGGCGTTAAGAGGTAAAAATACTGAGAATGTGGACACAAAGTCGATCGAAATGCAAAAACTGTACGTCCAAAATCGTATAGACTTTCAACCAACACTTATAGAGGTACTAAATTCTGG
Organism: candidate division WWE3 bacterium; assembly: GCA_052035055.1. Lineage (GTDB taxonomy): Bacteria > Patescibacteriota > WWE3 > UBA101185 > UBA10185 > JBPOHY01. The sequence goes on from JBPOHY010000128.1 coordinate 2,239, forward strand.
AGTAAATGTTATTTGTGAGGACTATGTTGGAACTGGCATAGCATGGGGATTAACTTGGGAATTAAAGCTCGAGGACTTAGAAAATCTTAATTACGGATTAATAAAACCAGACATCGAGATAGTACTGGACGGTACT
>JBPOHY010000142.1:0-5714 GCA_052035055.1 candidate division WWE3 bacterium
TTTACTTCCAGAGAAGTACAAAAAAATACTAGAAATGCGTTATGTAAAGCAGTATTCGTATTCACAAATAGCTCAAGAGTTAAATTTATCTGAGAGGTCTGTAGAGGGGTTATTGTATAGGGCAAAAAAGCAGTTTGCCTACGTAGTTTCTCGAAACAATCAGTTTTTCCAATAGTCTAGGACGTCTTGTTCTTTTATTGTATTTGAAAGCACGCGTATTTTTGGTTTTGTAGAAAATATCTCATTTGCAACAGTCATAATATCTTCCTTAGTTACTGCCTGGTAGTTAGCTAATACAGATTCATAAGTTTCTGTTGCCTTGTCCATCAAAACCAGTTCGGTATAAAAGTCAGCCACATTACCAGGTTTTTCTTGATTAAACACAAAATTGGATATTATGTGTTTTTTTGCTCTTGTGTATTCACTTGTACTTACAGGCTTTGTTTTAAGGAGTTCGATTTGCCTGTTCATTATGTCTAACACTTTCCATATGTTTTTTTCATCTATTTGGGCATATAAATCAACAAGTCCGTAGTTTACTTCGGCGGCGTAGTAGCTTCCTGCATCATAGGCTAGGGCTCTTTTTTGTCTAATTTCGATAAACAGCCTTGATAAATCTCCGGTACCCAAAATTCTAGACATCACCTTTGCAGCATATTTCTTTTTTGAAAACGTATCATATGCGCCAAAAGATAGAGATACTGTGCTCTGTTGAATATCGCTTCTTGCTTCTGCATAGGCCTTTAGCTCGTTACTCTTTTTGACTTCAGTATATTTATTTAATTTTCCGGATGGCATTTTTGAAAAATATCTCTTAGCTAGCTTTTCCACTTCTTTTTCATCTAAATCCCCGCAAATTCCCAAAACAAAATTTCCGGCGTTATAGTTGGTGTTTTTAAAATCTATTATTTGCTTGCGCGTGATCTTTGCCACTGAGTCGAGTGTTCCAGCTATCGACCAGCCCAATCTGTGGTTTTTTGGGAATAAAATTTGTCGAGAGTCCTCAAAGAATCTTCTTACTGGCACATCTCTGTGTGTTTTTATTTCTTGGCTTATGATCTCTCTTTGTTTTTCTACGTCCTCGTCTTTTATTAGTGGGTGTAATACTACTTCAGCTAAATATTCGAAGCCCTTTTCAACATCTGACTTTAATAGCTTAACTGTGTATCCTACTATATCCTCAGAAGTAAATCCGTTGGTCTTTCCCCCGACGTCTGACACCACTTTGCTAAGCTTTTCGGCTTTTGGATACTTGTTTGAACCTTCAAACACCATGTGCTCGACAAAGTGGGCTATCCCCATTTGGTCAAGATTTTCCCACATGCTGCCCGCACGCCCAAAAAGCCGTAGGGTTACCGAATCTATGCCTGGAAATGGCAGGTACACCACTTTTAGCCCGTTATTTAGCTGTTTTATTATCACGTTTTCCATAGCTGCGGACGTATTCTAGCAAAAAATCAGTTTGTGTGCTTGTTTTAGTGTTTAGTTACTAATATAATGCCAAAAACCATCAAAGGAGGTTTTTATGCATCGCCCTTTTGAGTTCGCTGCTAAGTTGCTTACTGAGAGGTTGACTTTGGGTGCTTCATCGGCAATTGAGACGCCACACCATTTTTTTTCAATCGGTAACGTATCACTATTTATTCCGCAGGACGCCGAAGTAGTTTTGAGAGTTGGAGAGCTTGCTAAGGGTTGGTACTTTTCTGAGGACGAGGACGATGCCCCGCGTGACCACGAAATTCTTAGTTATGTCGCCCGTAGGAGCGACCTCATCCCACAGGTAGTTTGGTACAATCCTGGAACTTGGTTTGCAAAACCTCCGCGGAGAATTAATTGGCACGCGCCCTCTCATTCTTTGGTAGCAAGCATTTTTGACCGAACAACCAGTTACCTGACCTTTCAAGAGTATATTTTGTGGCTAAAGTCCGAAAATGTACCTATTGTGTAGTTAACCCCACCGCAGTTGTTAAAAAAATACGACTGCGGTTTTTTTTTGTTTTTCGTTAACGACTCCATTTGTAGGTTTTGTTAATTACGCATAAAATGTATTTGTGCACGGCTTACACATAGTTCAACGCAAGATCCTTTTTGACCTATTATTTTCTGACTCTCTAAGATATACCGATATAAAGCCTCTTGATATGGACAGTACGCAGTTCATGTTCCACTTAAAACAGTTAAAATCCAAAGGTTTTGTCGTCAAAAACCCCTCTGGGGTCTATAAGCTAACCGAGGTTGGTAAGGAGTTTGCAAATAAACTGGATATAACTTCGTTAACCTTTTTTCCTCAAACCAAAGTCACAACGGTGTTTTGTTGCGTGCGGTTAAATGGAAAACACACTGAGTATCTTTTGTATCAACGACTCAAAAATCCTTACTACGAATGCTACGGGTTTCCAACTCAAAAAGTTTTGTGGGGTGAAACTATCGAAAGTGCTGCTGTGAAGGGTTTGTATGAAGAAACTGGCTTAAAACCCAGTTCAACTCTTACGCCCTTTGCAATTCGCCATTATAGAGTTTACGACAAGGATAAGGTTTTACTCGAAGACAAGCTGATGCATGGATTTATTATTCCCGACCCTATTGGTGATTTGATTTCTAATATTGAGGGTGATTTTTTTTGGGCAGATGATGCCAAAATAAAGACTCTAAGCAAGACCCAAGATGAGTTTTCTGAGTTTTTGATTACGCTAAAGGGTTTTATAAAAAATAACACCATGTCGTTTAAAGAATTTGACGTAGTATCCACGGTCTTTTAACTTCTTTTTCCTAAAGATTTTCCATTATTGAGTGAAGTCAACTTCACTTATTTATATTTCGATAAAGCCATATAGTTGCGGTGTAAGGCCAACAGCACAAGCCGTTGTCCATAGCACCTTGCTAATTGAATAAGGAGATACGCCATGAAAGTCATTAAAGCCGCAAACGTTGTATGGACTAAGGAAATTGAATGTAGCAACTGTAAGACGCTGCTTGAGGTTGAAACTAAAGACCTAAAGTTTGGCCGGTTCTATTCGGGGATGGATGCGCAAGAATCCGTTGATTTTTACACTAAGTGCATGGTCTGTAAGGAAAACATCTTTTTCGACGAAGAAGACATTCCTGCAGCTGTGAAATTTGTAGTCGAAAAGCGCCATCCGCTCAAAGACTAGGAGTCCTTATGAAAATTCTTAACGACCCAGATAAAAAATGGACTATGGGAGTAACATGTAAGGAGTGCGCCGCGCTGCTGGAGATTGAAGAGGCTGATTTGGAGGCTTCCGGTATTAATTATGAGGATACCCCTGTTACGGTTAATTTTTGCTGTAGTCGCTGTAAAAGCCAAAATGATGTTACCGAGGTTGTCCCTTCGGGCATTTCTCAGGCTGTAATCAATGAGGCATATCGCGCTAGTAATTCTTACCGTAAGTCGTTTCGTTAACCTTTAGCCCCTTGTAATTGCTATATGCAGTCAGGGGGCTTTTTTTTATGCCAAGCAAAAATGAGGTATAATCCAGCAAATTATTGGTTCTAAAGGAGACGATATGAAAGTTACGCTTAATGGAAAACAATGGTTGCCAGCAGATATGGTTTTAGACCTCGCAAAGGTTGGTTTAAAGGCTGATTTTTTAGTTCTACGAAATCAGACCGACAGTTTTTATGCTGTAGAAGGTAGCTACAACGGTATAGATATTGTTGTTCTTTATGCATTTCTTGAAAGTGCAACTTTTGTGATTTTGCATTTGTCTTCCCCAGACGACTCGTTGGTTGAGGCATTCTCCAAGGTTCTTGGTAAAACGCCATTTTGCAAATATTATTCTACCTCGGAGAAGCAGCATGTATTTGAATGGGATTTTACTGATGCCAATATGCGTTTTGCTGAGCTTAGCATTGCTAGAGATGTAGTTGAGTTAGAGAGATTGGATCTATAGGAGAATGTAATGCCTGTTACTACGCATGATTTTATATCAACCTATTTTGACCTGAAAGATCCGGGAAACCTAATGCAAGCCCTAAGTTTATCTAGTCAAGCATTACTAAAAAACCTGGTGCTGCCCGTTGAGTTGGTCCGTCCTGCAATGTATCTAGCTTATAATGATGTATATTTTAGGCTTATACATACACAGCCTGGGTTTTTGCGACTGCTAGTGCTTGGTAATCAAAACCCATATCATGAAAATGGTTTTGAATTTGGGTATGTTGATTTAGGTTATGAACAAGATTGGGATGTTGCCAGGGTACTTAAGTGGGAGGAAGCCCTTGAGGTCATTATTAACACCATTTTTGAGAAAAGGACCCATTTTGGATTTGCAAAGCCAGCTTGGTGGTAATCCGTCTTAAAACACCAACACCCTAATGCGCAAACATCAGGGTGTTTTTTTTATCCAAACGTGTTTAAAGTTAATTTTTATTTAACGACTGCCAAATTCCTATAACTACGCCTTCGGTATCTTTTATTCGCGCATTAAACCCCATATCCCCTACAGCTACCTTTGGCATAACAAGTGTTGCCCCAGCTGCAATGGCCTTATCCAAATATTCATCTAGCGATGGTACGTCTATAACCAACACTGGATTAAGTCCGCCGTTATTTTTTTCTGAGAGCATACCACCGTTTATTGCGCCTGCTTTTTTGGGCATGTATTGCTCATCTACTTCTACTGTATGTACCATGGTGTAATCCATTTCTGGCATATCCATAAATTCCCAACCAAACACCTCTTTGTAAAACTTTTTAGATCTTTCTTTGTCCTTTACAGGTAATTCAAAATGTACGATAGAATTCATAATTTCCTTATAAAACTTAATACTACTTATGCTAACTTTAACATTTTCACGCAGGTTTTACCTAGCCACCCGCATTTGTGACGCCTATGGTTGTGGGGTATAATCCGCATAACTATTTAATGTCACTACTAAGGAGATGCTATGCCAAGAAGATTTGTAAATGGAATTTGGACGCTTGAAGTCTTGCGAAAAGAATTGATAGAACATGGTATGCCTGAAAAAACCTTGATACTTATTCCGTCTAGTTCATACCCATCGAACTCTTTTGAGGGTGCTGATAATGGTGTATATTTTTCAGTATCTGGTAGCTATGGTAGGGCGGAGAATTCGCATCTTACTGTTTATATGCAACATTATCTTTCAGGTCTTGTAACTGCTATGACCAGCATAATGGGGTATGCCCCATATTGCCAGTATCGAATGCCCAAGGGCTACTTTCGCCTGTCCCCGACTACACTAATTGATCCAATATTTGTTGTAGAGTGGCTTAAGGATACTAAGCAGCATGCAAGGCATTTGCAAGACTACTCATTGTCAGATGATATATACGCTGTTATAGCACTCTAAAACCCAGGAGTAATTTATGAACGACCTTTCTATGACTTTATTTGCCGGCAAGTGGCTTCCCATTAACATGCGTGCAGATTTACAAAAAAAAGGGGGGTTAAAAAGGGTAGATACTTGGCGTGAAAACGAAGAACCAAATACTTGTGCTGGTACATATGGAACGGTTTCATTTGCCACTTGTTGGCAGCCCGGAGTTGTTTTTAGTTTGTCGATGACCCGGTATTCTGCCAAGATCGTTGATGCCTTTTCTGTAATTTTAGGTTCCACGCCATTTTGCAAGTTTAAGCACGAAAAGCATGGGCACGTGGTTAAATGGGTTGCTTCTGGGCACGAGCACTTATTTGATGTTTGGACTTCCGAAGTTGGTGTCTCTAATGTTC
>JBPOHY010000032.1:0-9883 GCA_052035055.1 candidate division WWE3 bacterium
ATTTTCTGTGTATGCGTCCTCGGCCAACCAAGAGCTATATATTAGCCAGCTGGACTGCGGAATATTCAAATTATTTCTCTAGAGATTGTTTGGCTTGCGCGACTACCTGTACAAAGGCTTTATTGTCCGTTATCGCTAGGTCTGATAAAACTTTTCTGTCTAATTCAATATTTGCTAATTTGAGTGCCTTAAAGAATGTACTGTAGTTAATGTCCAAAACAGAAAGTGCACCACTAAGTCTTGTTATCCAAAGAGTTCTTAAATCACGTCGTCTTATTCTACGTCCGGCAAATGCATGCTCTCCTGCTCTTATAACAGCTTCGTGTGCGCGTCGATATAGCTTGCTCCTTGTTCCTCTATAACCCTTAGCAAGTTTTAGTAATTTTTTATGTTTTTGATGGGCTCTAACGCCTCTTTTAACTCTTGGCATGATTTCCTAATAATTTATTAAACTTCTTTATGTGTCCTCTGTTTACCTGGGCCTGGCTCTTGGCTTTACGAAACTTTTTTGTATTAGACCACTTAGACTTTAAGTGACCTGTGCCTACCTGGCCTCTGATCAATTTACCTCTACTGGTAATTCTTATTCTTTTTAATAATGTTTTTTTTGTTTTTATTTTTGGCATATACTACTAGCGTCCCTTTGTTACTTTTTGACAAACGTTACTGTAACAATGTTTCCTCTAAGTTTCAAGTCATTTTCTTCTGGGCGGGCTATTTCTTCAAGGTCTTTGATCATTTTATTGACCTTTCCAAGCCCTACTTCTGGGTATATTACTTGGCGGCCCTTAAACTTTAGAGTTACTTTTACCTTGTTACCCTCGGTTAAAAACTCTCTTGCACGGTCAATCTTTTGTTGCAAATCTCCGTCTCCTATAGCTGGGCCAAAGATAAATTCTTTGGTTTCGCTCTTTTTTGACTTTGCTTTAGCAGCGGACTGTTTTTTGCGCTCGTCATAAAGAAACTTACTAATTTCTAGTATTTTTGCAACTGGCGGATCCGCTTTTTCCGAAATTACCACCAAATCGAGTTCTTTTTCTCGCGCCATTCTTAAAGCCTCTTGTGTCGACAAGACGCCGATATTTTCCCCATCTGCACCTATAACTCTGAGCTGCGGAAATCTAATCCACTCATTCATTATGTGTCTTTTGGTTACTTGGGTTTTTCCGTGTCTTTTATACTTAATTACCATAGAGCTGTTGCAGTAGCCTTTTTACCATAGATCCAAACTTTTGTCCAAGTATTTTTGTCTAAGCTTAGTAGAAAGGTCATTAATATCCAGTGCACCTACATTTTCCCCGCTTCTAAGTCTTAGGCTGGCTGTTTTTGTTTCTACTTCTTTGTCCCCCAGTACCAGCATATATGGAATCTTCTGTTCCTGCGCATGACGTATTTTATTTTGCATTGTTCCGTCGTTGATATCTACTTCTACACGAAGGCCTTCTTGTATTAGACTTTGTGCTACTTTTTGACTGTATTCTAGGTGCTTTTCGGAGATGGGTACTATTTGTACTTGAACCGGTGCTAGCCACATCGGCAGTGCTCCCCCAAAGTGTTCTATGAGTATCCCAATAAATCTTTCTAAAGATCCGTAAACCACTCTGTGTATTACAACCGGTGTTTTAAGTGTTCCGTCGGGGGCTACGTATTTTAAGTCAAATTTTTGAGGGATTTGAAAGTCCAATTGAAGTGTTCCCATTTGCCAGTCTCGGCCTAAGGCGTCTTTCATTAAAATATCAATTTTCGGTCCGTAAAATGCTCCGTCGCCCTCTAGAACAAAATAATCTTTGCCTGAGTTCTCGAGTATTTTAGTTAGTTCTTTTTCTGCTATATCCCAAAACTTTGGATCGCCCATAAACTTTTCTGGGCGTGTGCCCAATCTGAAGGTATATTGAAGGCCAAAAATCGAGTAAAACTTTTCTGTTATTTCAAACAAACTTTCAAACTCAGATTTTATCTGGTCTTCGGAAACAAAAATATGAGCATCGTCCTGGCGAAACTCCCTAATTCTCAATAAACCGTTTAGTGTTCCCGAGCGTTCGTATCTGTGTAAGCAGTCTGTATCCCCTAGCCTCAAGGGGAGCTCCCTGTACGAACGAGATTTGCTACCAAACACTACCATGGCGTTTGGGCAGTTCATTGGTTTTAAACAATAAATTTCGTTTTCACCCATATCTGCAATAAACATATCGTCTAGATAGTGTTCCCAGTGCCCCGAAATCTCATACAGTTCTTTTTTATTAATTAGAGGTGAGAAAATTTCTTTATACCCTCGCAATTGGTGTTCTTTTCTCCAAAATTCAACTAGTTCGTTGTACAGTGTCACACCTTTTGGAAGCCAATATGCCATTCCGGGAGCTGTTTCGTGAAACATATACAGTTCTAAGGCAACGCCAAGTTTTTTGTGTTCGTTTTTGCGTGCAGTTTCAAGGTGTTGTAAATATTGTTCTAACCCTTCTTTTGAATCAAAAGCTGTACCATATATTCTTTGCAACATCTTGTTTTTTTCGTCGCCCCTGTAATAAGCTCCGGCGACACTCAATAGTTTGAATGCTTTTATATCTCCAGTGCTTTTTGTATGTGGTCCGGAGCACAGGTCTACGTCAAAGTAATTATCTTTCTTGCCCATTGAATACAGACTAATACCCTCGCCCCTGGCTTCTATTTCATCTATTGTGGCAAGTTTGTAGGGATTGTCTTTGAATTTTTCTCGGGCTTCTTTATAAGTTGTTTCGTGTTTGATAATTTCTAGGTTCTCAGCAATTATTTGCTGCATGCGCGCTTCAATTTTTTCAAAGTCTTCTGCTGTGACTTTTTCGTCAAGGTCAAAGTCAAAGTAAAATCCATTTTCTATTGGGGGTCCCATGACTTTTTTTAAACTTGGATACATTTCTTGCATTACCGCATGTAACACGTGCTCACACGTGTGTCTCAGTGGCATTAAAGGATCATTTTTTAATTGTTGCATTACTTTTGACATATGTTTTTCCTTAATATCATAACCTTTGTTAGGTTTAAATTAAATACTTTGTTATATAAATTGTGATTAGAAAATTTACACCGCTAGTTGCGGCGAGTAGTAGTTATGTGGGTTGCGGCTTGGTGCAAAATAAACATGTAAAGAATAAATACTCCCCCTGCAATGTGTTGTCAACGCAATGTTTGCGCGTTCGTAGGCTATGGGGTACAATAACGTGAATTATCGTTTAAATGGAGGTGTCCCGTGACAACCAAAGGGTTTGCATTACTTGGTTTGTTTGCAATCGGTATCATTTTTGCACTTTATATAGCATTCTTTCGAGAATTCAAGTTTCAACAAGACTATGTAAAGGAAGTGGCCTATTTATATCCTGCTGAACTTGCTGCGCTCGCCCACGCGCGCAACTATAACTTTTCATATGTCGATAAGGAAGGCATGCTGCATTTGGGTACCGCGAATACATGTTTTAACGGGTATAACAGCGAGATATATGCTTATATCATCTTAGGCACTTACTCTGATCCCGAAACCGCCTTTTATGACAATGACAGACTGACTGTGGATTTAAAAAACTGTGCAGATGACAATGATTTTGCCGTTGATCCTCATAAAAATTTGGCGCGGATTATAATTGGAGGTTTTAGCTTCGAGGGCATTACGACAGCCTATGAGTTTGAGCAAGCTTTTTTGGCTCAGCTAACAGAAGAATCAACAACTATTGACGTAGAAGAAGCTTTACTAGCACTTATGCGTTAACTTTTAACATTATTTTGGAGGCTAATATGCGTCGACAGCGAATTTTACTTATTGTTGCTATGTTGGTTATTGTGGTGATTTCAGGCATGGGCCTTTATGCTGTCCAGTCATTACGTACTGCAGCAACCAATATGGAAATGTCCCAATCCGAGTATCGTGAGTTTGTACAGGGTTCCTATCCTTTGGAGTACCAGGTTTTGTACAACGCCCGTGTTTATTCTTTTAGGTATACAAGCCCTGAAGAGAAATATTATGAGGGTTGGGCAAATACTTGTGACGATTACTATACGAGCGAACCTCAAGGTGGTTTTGGTATTTCAACGGCATATCCTTATCATGCTGAGGCCGACCGGGTTCCAGGTTATCTGTATGTTACCCTACGAAATTGTCCGTACGACAATGATTTTATTGTGGATGAAAGCGATACCTTAGCGACTATTGTTATTCGGGACTTTAGTTTTAAGGGAGTAAATTCGGCGCTAACATTTGAGCGAGCCTTTTTGGCACGATTACTCGACGAAAGTACGTATATTGACGTAGACGACGTGCTTATCGAGTTGCTAAAAGATTAAGATTTTTTTTGTTTGTCGCGCCATTTAAGTTTAGTACTTACGTGGCGCTTTTTTTTGCATGCTAAAATACAAGTCTAATGATACTAAATATAAACAAAGAAAAAGGTTGGACCAGTTTTGACGTTGTCGCAAAGGTCAAAGGCATATTATCCAAAAAAAGCATTACCACCGGCGGTAAAAAAGTTAAGGTTGGCCATGCAGGTACCTTAGACCCCCTCGCCGAAGGAGTTTTAATTGTTCTAACAGACGCAGATACGCGTAAACAAGATGCCTTAATGCAAACAGATAAAGAATATGTATGTGAAATAGCTTTTGGTGCTGAATCCCCTACCTATGAATTAGAAGGACCCGTTAGTTTTTCAGAATTGCCGGTAGATTTTAGTTTAAAAGCGCAACTCCCGCCTTTTATAAAAAGGTATATTGGCCAAGTACAGCAAACGGTTCCTGCGTATTCTGCTGCAAGTGTTAATGGAAAGCGACTTTACGACCTAGCAAGGGCAGGAAAGGCCGATCTAGCGAGTTTACCCAAAAAACTAATAAACATTGATAGCATAGAAGTTTTAGATTTTGGCACAGCCACTTTAAACGACCACGTACTTCCTATTGCTAAGCTCCGAGTCGTGTGTGGTAAAGGTACTTACATAAGGTCTTTAGCACACGACCTGGGGCAAGATATAGGTGTTGGGGCACTTTTATTATCATTGGTTCGTACGAGGGTTGGTATTTATACTTTAGAGAACTCTCAAAAAATTTCTGACCTAGAATCTTAAGACTTCTTGCTCGACTTGCTTTTTTTCTAGAACAAACAGGCCTAACTTTAGGGCAAGCCAAAATATGGGTTTTATAAGTATAGAGTAAAAAATAAAAGTAATGATTCCCAAGAATTGCACAACGCCAAACACTAAAAGCCCCACAATTGGATTAACTAAATTTTTGTATTTTTTGACTAAACTATCCAGCTCAGATTCGACTGTCTTTTTTATTCCGGCCTCGGTGTCAATGAGAGTATTTACACCAAAAGCTTTTAACGATCCTGAGGAAAGCCCCATCGACTCTAGCTGTTTTTCTTGTACCTTCTCTACTTGACTCGAAACTACAGTCGAAACCATATTACTTAAGCTTCTGGTTAGGCTAGTGCTTATTTTTTCTGTGGGCTTAAGAATAGCGATCAAAAGCGCAGTTAAACTAAATGCCAAAACAAGTCCTTTGGCAGAAAACTTCATTATTAGTAACGGGTCAAACTTTATGAACAAGTTTTTAAGTCTTGTTGCGTAAGCAATATCTATGACCAAAATAACAAAAACTGCTAAAAAGGCCAATAAAGCATACGCAGGCTCAATATTAAAAAAAGGAATAAATACTCCCAGCGCTATAGGTAGAGGTTGAAATATATATTGTTGCCACACATCCCAGCACCCCACCATTAGGGCATTAACTATTAGTAACAACAAAAAGAGTGTTATTGTGCGGGCTGCAAAAATTCTAGGAATTACTAAGTAATTTTCGGTATTTACATAGTCCACTATGGTTATGGTTAAAAAAACAGAAAGTATCAACAACACAGTAGCTAGTACAGCTATCTTGTAGTAGTAAAATGGGGTCTTCACATATTAATGTTAACAAAAAGTTAATTTGTTTTGAATCCGGTTTTTGTGAGGAGTTTATTTAGTTCCTTTTTTTCCGCCTCTTTAGCTTCTTTAGCCTCGGGGTTGCCAAACAGGTTATCCCAAGAATAATATTGTGGTCCCCTAGCGGCCATTTCTTCAATGTGTTTGCTACCAAATTTACTCGGAATTTTTGTAGACCCTGTATTCGCCCTTTTCGAAATGTATAGCGCAAAGGCTCCAAACTCTTCTAATAGTTCTTGATAAAAAGTTTCTGCCACTTCCGCTGTTTTTTCAAAGTTTGGGTATCTAGTGTCAGGGGCTATGGCCGTCCTGAGCTTTCTAACTTTTTCTAATGTATCTAGTTCCAAGTGAGGGTTGTTTTCTATACTACCCAGTTTAGCTATTATCTGGTCATTTACCTCACGCTGATATTTAACATGGTCCCCTTGTACACTGTACCAGCCAAATATTTCCTCGATTATAAACTCTAGGTCACTGTAGGTTGCGTCAGCAAAGTTTTCGTCAAATTTTCTTGTCCACTCTACGATACCTATGCGCTCCTCCCTTAATAGTGCAGCTCCTGTTTCCAAGTACTTTGAAGAATCCATTTTTCCTGCTGCATTCCTTAGGTCCCCATTAGAAATACATACTGCCGTTAGTATTGCCTCATCAGACATCTCCTTTAGCGTGTTTAGTCCGTCTGGTAGTGCTGCAAGGTATGCCTGCACATAAGGATTTTTTTCGAATTGTTCTAGCTGTGGATTTTCCAAAAGCATTTCAAGCTCTAGGAACAAAATAGGTTGATTTATTTTTAGTTTTACTCTAACAGGGTCTTTTGAATACGTTTCAAAACCGATATCGGCCACGGTAGCCCCCAAAATACCATAGATATCAGCTTTGCTGAGTTTAGAGCTGTCTCCTTCACCGTTCCTCAAAAGTCCATTTTGCTCGAAAATACCTATGACTCTTTCTGCACTTTGGAATTCGCTCAGTCCCCTTTCGGGTACTTGTTTGGCACGCAAGTCTATAGAATTTGGAAACACTAATACGCTGTCATGTTCAAGCGCAACAAGCCCGATGCTATAAAATTTTATTACCTGATCATAGGGGAGTTCTTCAAAATCTGTACCTTCTGTAAGCAACGCCTTTCTGGCTAAATCAACTGTTTCCACTGCGACGGATTCAAAATGCCCGAAATTGTGAAACTGTGTATTTTTTTCTGGGTTTGGATCTTTTTCAGTTCCAAAGTCTTTTTTCAAGTCTGTGCGCATTCTCTTATCAATGGTTGCTAGCGCCATTATGTTTTCTTGTAGTAGGGTTTCATCTTTATCACCCCAGCCGTTTTCTGAATACATACTTTAATTATTGGGCATGTTCTTAATGAAAGCAACTTTAAAAAAGCGACCCCAAAAAAAGTATTTTTTGAAAGGTCGCTGTGGTCAGCTAGTTTATTCTTATTCGAACGGGCTTTCAGGGTCACTCACGTCAAGCTGCGCATATCCATTCTGTAGTCCACCGATGTGCCCTTCTGGCCGTGTGTCGACTGGGACAGAAAATTCAAAGTCAGCAATTTCTATGCGGATCTCCGTTAATTTTTCTGGGTTCGACACTTCGTACACACTCACCTTTACTGGCACGCGCCCCTTTTCCTCAAAGGCGGCAATAATTGCTTTTCTCGCAGACTCTTCGAAAGAACCTTCGATTTGAAATCTACGTACAAACATTACTTCTTTAACTGACATAATAACTTACTCCTTTTGCTATGAATTTATGCAACTATGGCATAAATGCCCAAGTTAACATACTTAAAACCAAGGTTGTTAGGACACTTACCGCGAGCAGACCTTTGCTGCGTAAAAACATACCAAGGTGCTTAAAAAAGGTAGGTGGCCATAATCCTATTACTGGATATAAATCGGTTAACCCCAAGCATGCCCCTATTGCTGCACCCGCACTTAGTATTAAAATGCCGAGGGGCGCACTAATATTAGGTGCCAACATACTTAACAACTCTATGTTCAGGATTACTTGTAGAACTAGTCCCCCAATGCTCATAGCGCCAAAAACAATTATCGAAGCAAGGTCTAATTCATCCGCGATTCCGTCCTTAAAAAGCAAATGTTTTATCTCAAAAAATAAGTATGTTGGTCTAGGTAAGCACTGTATGAGCATAAATAATATGAAAAAATACCATGCCCCGGACCCTATGCTGTCCAGTATATCCCACCTGATTATCATAAGTGGAATAACTGCTAGCATAATATTCGCCTCCATTGTTATAACCGAATGCCCCTTAAAGGTTGGTAAAGTCGATTCAGTTCCCATTCTCAGCCTCCTACTAGTCTTTTGTTTATATTTGAAGGGATTTTACATTAAACACGCTGGGTGTGCAACCCATAGTTTACGGCTGCTACAATATTTATATGAACGCCCGAACTCACGACGCTATCGCATTTGCATCTTTAGTCACTGTAGCTGTTGCCAATCCCCCGCAGGAGCTGACAGTAATGACTATCTTTGCCGCATTAATTGGCAATATCGTAGGAGCACTCATTCCAGATATGGATCAGGCCAGCAATCGTTTGTGGGACTTGTTCCCCGCAGGTAATGCCGTTGGCAAGGTTTTTAGACGCGCCCTATATAAGCATCGAACATTATCACACTCACTTATTGGTGCTTTTTTGTTATTTAAGTTTTTGGGGTGGGTTCTGCCTAAGCTTTTAAATCCAGAGTTTGTGGACGTTCAGGTAATTTTATGGAGCATTATGATTGGGTTTTTCTCGCATTTGTTGGCTGATGCCGTAACTAAAGATGGTTTGCCGCTCTTTTTTCCCATTGATTTAGACATTGGTTTTCCTCCTATTAAGGCACTAAGGATCACAACGGGTAAATGGATCGAAAATCTAATAGTGTTTCCAGCGGTGGGTATTTATACGGTGTGGTTTATTTTTAGGCATCAGGCTGAGCTTGCGGCGATTTTGAATTTGGTGCACTAGGGGTTTTGAAGACAAAAAAAGACCCAAAGATTTCACTAGCTATAAATAGCTGCGTGCTTTGGGTCGAAGATAATTAAGAATGAGGGCCCGTAAATAAAAATGAAAGAATAAAAGTGGCTCCCTCAAATAATTGCTCATACCAATTTGGTAACTAGTTATTTCTAGAACATTCACGGATAGGTATGTTTAACCGCATATGAATGTTGCATCTGGCTGTCAGCCGGCCCATACAATAAAGTATTACCGGTGGTGCCAACCCAAGTGGAACTCCACAAAATAGATCATGTGATGCACATCAGCTGGTAATTTTTACCAACCTACCGAAGGCAATCTATTCATTTCAAGTCTTTTTATATGACGCCTTACACCTTAAAAAAGGAGGCGGGGTGCTTGAGTACCTGGGTATCCCCTTGTTTCACGCTGGTTCGAGGCTTTTTGGGATAAATCCCACCAGCAACCTTTATAGCTTTGGAAGCTTATTACAATTAGATCAAGCTATTTAATGCTTTTAACACAATCGCGAGGTTTTGATCAGGAAGATGCACAACATTAGGCGCTCCGCCAGAAAGCGAAAACGCTTGGACCAGATTTACAGTTCCCACCTTACAGGCAACCGATGCCTCGGTCTTCCCAATGCGTTGGTTTTGAACAACAACTGCGAACTGGGCAAGTTTTTGGCCGCTTAACAAAAGTTGGGTTAAGTCAAAGGTTGGAACATCAATAGCAGTAACGTAAGCAACTTTCCCATCAACCTCGTACACTTTTGCCAACTCAGTGGTATTTGCCTGAATGGCAAGATAGCGTTGAGCTGCTTCGGATACTTTTTGTCGTGCCACCGCGTCGCAATAAACCAACTCGTTAAAGATGGCATGCCGAGGTGCATCCTCGCGTAGGTCTGCCTTAATCGCATCTTCCAGGCGTTGTCCGGTTGAGCTTAACTCCCCTATTCTGGAATCTGCTGCAATTGAGTCT
>JBPOHY010000035.1:0-1642 GCA_052035055.1 candidate division WWE3 bacterium
GAGTGTGGTTCTCGGTGATTATGAGACTGTGACCTATGTTCCCTGTAATTCTCGGAACTATATTATTAATGACGGCAAGGTTACTAATGCTAATGGTGATAAGGTAGGTGATCGAGATGTATTGATCTCTGCCACCACCGCTCCAGGCACTCCTATCTCTATTGCGGCAAGTGCCTTTTGGACTTTGAACCAGTCTGAGGAGGCTTTGAAGCTTTTTTATACAGCCTGCCTTAAATATAATTGTGCAAGTAGCGATGATATTGGTGGAGAGTCTAACTTTTCTACGCCTGGCTGGAATGGATTATTGGCCGAAAACTTTGGACCTGCGCTTGATGCTGCTGCTAAACAGGCTGCCTCTGAGATGGATGACAGACTTTGGCAATCATATGACTATGCCTTGTACCAGCAGTTAGCGGATCGGATGTCCGAGATTTTTGCTGATAAGGTTCGTGCACGTCTTGGTTTTAACGTGGACCTGTTTTGTGGCTCTGGTAATTCTTCTTGGGCTGATCCTAGCAAACCAGGTGTGGGTGAATTTACGTGTTTACCTGTGCGTATTGTTGTTGACGATGTGCAACGTGGCGAAATTGACTCCACAGAAAGTACTGATGGCGCTGTCGCTATCAACGCTCAGCGATTAGAGAATGCCGAGGCAATTTATGGGGATGACGCGGAATTTTGGTTAGCTTTACAGGATACTATTGATCACTGCCAAGCTGCGAACACGGTTTGCATCATCAATCTTGGTACTAATGGACCAGCAGTCCCGACCATTATTGATGTGCAAGAGATGCCGCCAACGCCTGAGAATACGCCTACAGAAACCCAGGAACAACCGTAGTTTATTGATTGTTTTTCTTACGTAAATCTTTCTCTGAGCCCCACATAGTGCAATTTTGCATTGTCTGGGGCTCTTTTTTTTGATATTTTTTTAAATATTGCTGTGGTCTAAAGGCGCGCTGAAAAGTTGTCTAATATTACTTAAAAGACCACAAATAACATATAAACATAGTTAAGTATGCAAACCCCCACATAACATTCCACATCACTAACGTAAAGGCGTCCTTGTATTGCCTTTCCCAAAAAAGTATACCGGCTCTACCTAGCACTAATGTGGCAGAAATTATTGCTGACATTATAAAAAGCATAAGCATTATTAAAGGCGCAAAAAACTCTCCAGTGTCTCCGCTGCGCCCCAAACTCGGAAGTATGAAATTGAAAAACAAGGATAGAAGAAGGATATATACTACTAAACCCGTAATTTGAAGAAATGCAAGAAAGGGAGCAGAAGGTTTCTTAAACATAGGCATATTGTATCAAATACTGATTAGTCAGTTTCAATGGTTAGGAGTACGTTTTCGAGTATGTTCTTGTCACTACTTAGCCATTCCCCTTTAAAAACATTGCACTCCGTAAAAATTTCTTCTGTGCCGGTATCAAACACGTATACATTTACAACCTGCCCAGTTTGTCTTAAACCTTCGCTATTAGCATTCCAAGTAGCGTCCAAAGTTGAAATTGTAGGGTTTGAATTAATACCATCTTCTCTCACAAAGTCTAGGTTAGTTCGCAAAGTAGTATCTTTGTAAAACACACACTTAACTGAGTTGTTAGGAAAATTTGGATCTCGCTCCCCTGTTAC
>JBPOHY010000007.1:0-6586 GCA_052035055.1 candidate division WWE3 bacterium
TCATTTCATTCACTAAATCCTTTGGTGGCAATTCGCGTCGTGATTACACTTGCTATTGCACCCCAACCGACTAAGTTCCTTTCACTCACTAAGTCGTTTGGTGTACTTATCGCTTCGCTAAAGTACATCCAAGTCTCTAAGCTCATTTCATTCGCTAAGATACTTGGTGCCGGGGAAGAGATTCGAACTCCTGTAGGCTATTGCCAACTGATTTACAGTCAGTCCCGTTTGACCGCTTCGGTACCCCGGCATACATAGTAATAATATCATGGAGCCTGAGCAGAGAGTCGAACTCTGGACCTGCGGTTTACAAAACCGCCGCTCTAACCAACTGAGCTACTCAGGCACATACTTGGGCCTGAGGTAGCGATAGCGTTTCTCAGGCATCTGCATTCAGCATTCTAGCATACACATTTGTGATCTAGAAGATACCCAAGTTTTATGTAGCATATTGAAAACTTCTTGCCAAAATGCCCTTTGCGTGGTTAAATTTCTGAGCTATGGCAAGAATATGCGACATTTGTGAAAAAGGATCATTAAAGGGTAATCTCGTACCTAGAGGTATTGGTCAGCGTGTTACCAGACGTACCATTAGGCATCAAATGCCTAATTTAAGATCAAAAAAACTCGAAATTGGCGGTAAAACCGTTAAGGTAACGTTGTGCACCTCGTGTTTAAAAAGACTTAAGTTCAATAAAGCTCAGGAAATAGCAGCAAATCAAGAAGCTGTGATCGCATAACCGTTCAAGAAATCCTTCCAACTGGCTTTATTTTTCCCTTCAATCTGTAAAACTTCAATTTCAAGCATATTGGCTACTATTCTAGCTTTATGTATTTTTACTTTTAAATTCTTAGCTGCGCCGTCCTTCAGTTTAAATTTTTCAGATAGTCTGGATTCGCTAGCGGTTTCTAATTCTATTAAAGTTGTCCATGCAATTGGCCAGGGATTATATGCCCGTACAGCTCTTTCGACATGAATAGTCGTTTTATTCCAGTCTATCTTTGCATCTTCCTTTTGTATGTGCGTAGACTTTGGGTTTGTTGGCGAGTAGCAGTATGTAGCCTTGCTCTCGTCTTGTGGAGTAGGAACTAGCGTACCGTTTACATACTCGTTTATTACAGTGGGTAGCTGCTTTGCTGCCGTATCGAACAATACTTTATAAAGTTCCCCTGTGGTTTCGTTTTGAGTTAGCGGATATTCCAGTTGATATAAAATTTTTCCTGTATCCATTCCTTTATCTAATAAATAATATGTAATTCCTGCATTCTTATCACCGTTGATAATGGTTTGCTGTACTGGACTAGCTCCACGATAGGTTGGTAGGGTAGAAAAGTGAATATTTATCATCCCTAGTCCTGGAGTGTTAATTACTGATGCCGGTATTATGAAACTAAAGTCAGCTACGATCGCTAGATCTGTATTTTTTACACTATTGATAATTTCAGGGTCTTTTGCAGAGTCGATTTCTAGTACACTTATGACATTTTCTCTTGCCCAACTCTTAACCTCTGAATCTTTTAACTCCTGTTTGCGACCTACAGGCTTAGCTTTTTTGGTCACACATACAACGAGGTCAAAGTTTTCTTTTAGGGCTTCAAGTATAGGTATGGACCTGTCTGAGGTTCCAAAAAAGGCGATGCTTAATTTTGCTCGATTATTCTGATTCATATTCATACATCATTTTGTCAAATTCTTTTTCAGTATATATTTTTCCGTCCGCCTTGTCGGTTATTAAAATTCCATCCAAATGGTCAATCTCATGCTGAATTATTCTTGCAAAGTACCCGGAAGCGTTTATCTTTAGCTCGTTACCCATTATGTCCAAGGCTTTCAGCTTTACCTTGTGGGGTCTTGTAACTTTGGCATATATATCTGGAATACTCATACACGCCTCAAAATCTTGTACCGTTTCTTTAGAAACCTTTATAAGTTCTGGGTTGATTAGCAAATAGTCCTTTGAATTGCTACTATCTGCAGGCCTGTCATCATAAGGTAATTTCCTAACCACACACATTCTAAGTAGCACTCCTAGCTGAGGGGCTGCTAATCCAGCGGCTTCTGGATCCTTGGTATTGTGCACTGTGTCTAGTAGGTCATTGGCTATAGCCTTTATTTCATCGTTTATATCGACTATTCGTTCACTTTTTTGATGCAATAAATTATTTGGTACTTGTAATATAGGTTTCACTGCCATGTGGGTATTTTAGCATACCCTTAGGTTAATTTACCTGGTCTATGCTAAACTCACTGTGCCATGCTGAATGACATTTTGGGCTATTTTTCCCACGACATCGGAATAGATTTGGGTACAGCAAACACGCTAGTTTATGTTAAAGGTAAGGGAATAGTTATAAGAGAGCCAAGTGTAGTAGCTATCCATAAAAAAACTAAAGAACTTCTCGCAGTGGGCAACGAAGCAAAAAAAATGTTGGGCAAAACTCCGGCGTCAATAGAGGCTATAAGGCCGCTTAGAGATGGCGTTATATCTGACTTTTATGCAACAGAAAAAATGATAGCCCACTTTATTCGTCAGGTGCACGATACCCCTTCACGATTACCAAAAATACCCAGACCTAGAGTTGTAATGGGAGTACCTTCGGGTGTTACTTCTGTAGAGCGCAAAGCTGTAGAAGATGCCGCAAGAAATGCAGGTGCTAGGGAGGTATTTTTAATTGAAGAACCTATGGCCGCCGCGATTGGTGCGGATCTACCAGTTCTTGAGCCTAAAGGTACTATGATTGTTGACATGGGTGGGGGTACCACAGAAATAGCAGTTATATCTTTAGGGGGTCTTGTCGTTAATAAATCTCTAAGAGTGGCCGGGGACGAAATGGATGTAGCAATTGTGAACTATGCCAGAGATACCCATAATTTGCTCCTAGGAGAACGAACTGCTGAAGAAATAAAGTGTTTAATAGGCAACGCCGTTGAGTTTGAGAGAGAGCGGGAGTTTAATGCTTTGATGCGTGGCCGTGACCTTAAAACCGGCTTGCCTAAAATGGTAAAAGCAACCCCCAAAGACATACGAGATGCGCTAAAAATACCAGTTCAAGAAATTATAGCTGGTGTTAAAGATGCTATAGAAGATACTCCTGCTGAGCTTATTGCCGATGTAGTTAAAAATGGTGTGGTACTTGCTGGAGGTACCGCATTGTTGCGTGGGATTGACCGCCTAATGTCTCACGAGCTAAAGATACCAGTGCGCGTAGCTAAAGATCCGTTGACCTGTGTTGTCAGAGGGTGCGGTAGATTGCTCGACGACGTCGTGCTACTAAAAACAGTAAGGATTAAATAAGAAGCGCGGCAGTGTTAAAATGCCTTTATGCGTCAGTTTGTAGTTGCCACTTTAATAATGCTTTTAGGGTTTTTAGGCTTTTTTGATTCTTTAAGAAATTTTACCAACAGTGTGTTGTCTCCAGTCGAGTTTGGCCTGCGAACCTCCGCTATAAATATTAAAGACGCTTTTCACCTATTTACCGGTTTTAATGATATTAGAAAAGATAATCTATTTTTGAGGTCCAAACTAAATGACCTAACTTCTGAACTAGTATTGCTATCTCAGTACAAAAAAGAAAATGAGCTATTAAAGCAGCAGCTAAATTTAGTAAATCCACAGGATGAAACTAATACCTACCTTGTTATGACAAAGGTTTTGGGTAACTACTTAGATTCTACTAAGACCACTATATATTTGGACAAAGGCTCTAATCAGGGTATAGCTGCCGGAGACAATGTAATAGTTGGTAATTCTTTAGTCGGAAAAATACGTGAAGTTACCTTAAACCGCTCGCTAGTTGATCTCACGACCTCTTCCGGTTTTTCTTCTACTGTAGTAAAGGCATCGGCACAAAACTCTGATTTTCCTCATGCCTTAGCTGTAGGGCATTTGGGTACAGCCATTCAAGTAGAACAAATACTGGCAAGTGAAACTGTTGAGGTGGGGGATTTATTTATTACTTCAGGAAAGGACGGAATTTACTTGCCAGATTATTACGTTGGAGAGGTTCTTGAAGTAACTTCAAATTCGGCCCAACCTCTAAAGGTAGCACTTCTAAAACCAGCTCTCAGCTTTGACGAATTGTATATAGTTTTTGTGGTAAAAAATAAATGAAGAAATTTATATTCGCAACTCTACTAGGACTACTTATAGCTCTATTCCAGACATCTTTTTTAAATGAACTATTCGGTGTTTATCTAAATCCAAATTGGCTTCTTTCGATAGTTTTTGCATTTTTAATGGTCAATAGATTCAACGATGCTTTGTATTTATCTATTGTATTTGGTTTTATTTTGGATTTATTTGGAGTTGGTCCCGTAGGCTTGTCGAGCTTTATTTTTGTATGTTTTGTAATAATCGCAAAGTTATTTACTACGCTTGTTTTGAAAGGAATTACCGGACTGGTGATTTTAATTCCTACAGTTATGATTTTGTATAGAGTTTTAATTTTTAGTGCACCTCTTAACCTACAAACAGTAATGTACGGATTTATAAACTTGGCATTTGTTTTCTTTTTTGCTTTTTGCATAAGGAGGCTGGAAGGCAGATATCTTAGTGTTGTATATAGAATTAGAGCCTAAATTAAAATATGCATGCACTTTTTGACGAAGTTATACAGGCAACTCCCAAAGTTAATAAAAGCCGGCCCATAAAAAGACCTGCAAGTGGTTCCGCGATTTCTAAGCCTTCTGGGTGGAATAGCCTATTTTTATTAATTTCATTGTTTGTCGTATTTTTTATTTTTTGCGGGCGTCTCTTTAGTATTCAAGTTAAAAATAGAGAAAAATATCTTGCGCTTGCAGAAAAAAATAGAATCAGAGAATTTTCGATATTGCCTGAACGAGGATTGATCTTGGATAGAAATTCACAAGTGGTTGTAAGGAATAAACCGGCTTTTAGCATCGAAATGAACACTCTGATATGTAAAACTCAGTGTTTGGATGTTTTAGAATCCGTTAAAAGTTACATGGTATCAGGTACTTTAAACATTGACGATGCCCGTGTAAGCAAAGAAATTGCACAACGCAAATCAAATATCCTTTTAGCGCGAGGGCTGCAAAAGGATGACATTTTGGTACTTGAAGCAAATATTAATAATACACCAGGTATTTCGGTTTCTGTTTCGCCTACCAGAGATTATTTGTACGGGGATGCATTCTCCCATTTAATAGGTTACATCGGTTTAGCTGATACTCTAACACCACAAATAATCGGCAAGACAGGCGTTGAGGAATACTATAATGAATACCTTTCCGGTGTCGCTGGAACAAAAGTAGTTCAGGTAGATTCCTCTGCCTCGACCTACAACTTTATAGCTCAGCGCGATTCCTTACCTGGAAAGACTGTCACGTTATTTATAGATAAAGATTTGCAAAATAAGGCATTTGAACTGCTAAAAGACAAGATTGATAAAAAAGAGGCAACTGCTGGCGCGATTGTAGCCCAAGACCCAGCAACCGGTGGGGTAGTGGCGATGGTAAGTTATCCGGCCTTTGATCCCAATAAAATGTCATCGGGAATATCCCAACAGGAACTTACCGAATTAAATAAAAATCCCACGTATCCCTTCTTTAATAGAGCAATATCTGCGGCGTACCCACCTGGCTCCACCTTTAAGCTTGTTACTGCATCTGGCATTCTTATGGAAAAACTAGCAGACCTTAGTTTGAGTATTTTTGACAAGGGCTACATACAAATTGGTGGTTCCACTTTTAGAAATTGGAAGCTAGAAGGTCATGGAGAGGTGAACTTAACACGAGCATTGCAAGTTAGTAACGATACCTATTTTTATACTTTGGGCGGTGGTTATGGAGATGTTGCAGGGCTTGGCATAAAGAAGCTGTCAGAATGGGCATTGAAGTTTGGATTTGGTCAAAAAACAGGTATAGATTTAAATGGGGAAGTTGCAGGTTTTATGCCTAACGGTACGCACAGGGATTGGTATTTGGGCGATGACTACATTTCTGCCATCGGCCAAGGCGATATAACTTCGACACCTTTGCAGGTTAATAATATGGTTACGTATTTTGCAAACGGTGGGTTTTTATTTAGGCCAAGGATTGTAAAGTCAATTGATGGCGCCGGAGAGAGTGAAAATGTTGTATTAGAACAAAATATTGTGGACGCCGCTAGTTATGACATAGTTAGACAGGGGATGCACCTATCCGTCGCACCAGGTGGTACCGGTTATCCTGTATTTGATTTTCCTACAAAACATGCTGGGATAGAGCTGGCGGGTAAAACTGGCACTTCAGAATTTATTGCTCCGGATGGTAAACCTGGTACGCACGCATGGTTTAGTGTCTTTGGTCCTTACAAAGAAACTGCAGACGCTCAGCGAGCAGTTGGTTCTACTGATAGGCCTATTGCCATTACTGTGTTTTTAGAAAACGGTGGTAGTGGTTCGGACGATGCCGCACCTTTGGCCAGAGCTCTTTTGGATTTATGGTTTTCTAAATAAAAGCCCTGGATAACATATGTTAGTACCAGGGCTTTTTGCTAACTATTTTTGCAACTGCGACTTTAAAAACGTTATTTGGTTTTTCAAAGATTTCTTCAACTTTTACAACTTGGCGATTAGTCACATC
>JBPOHY010000030.1:0-4312 GCA_052035055.1 candidate division WWE3 bacterium
GCGGGGGCGCCATACTACCCGCTCAAAATGCACGAGGACATGAAGGCGGATACACTAAATTCGATAACTTCGGCAGTCAGTAAAATGGGAGATGAGGAGGTCGTAACCATCCAGTATGTCATACAAGCAGCCGGATACAACTGGATGAACGCGGGCAGACGTTATATTAACCAAGTCAAACTAAAAGCTTCAAATACCGAAAAAAACTACAACATAGACACTAATTTCCTGGAAGGAATCGAAAAGAAAATTTCTAAACCGGGATTCAATCTTGCACTGAGAATAGTATCCATTTCGAAAGACGACATTTCGGCAGAAAATCACATCCAAAATGTTATTACCGCATTTGAACAGGTTGGTGACGTAAACTACAACAGGTTAATTAGAAAAAGCACCTTTTTCCCAGGGCGTAGTAACAAGCAACTAATAGACCGCTTTATATATAGACAAATAAATGTCAAAGAAATATTTATACCTATGTTCGAAATATCGATTTATAGAAACATACCGGTATTAAATACAGTCGAAATGGCCACAATCTTCCACTTCCCTAATAAAAATGTGCAAACACCTAACATTGTCTGGCTAAAATCGCGCAGGTCTATTGCCCCGGCGAATATTCCTCAAGCCAAAGATGGTATATGGCTAGGTGTTAGTGAATATAGGGGCGTTAAACGTGAGATTCACATGAAGGAAAAAGACCGTACCCGACATTTTTATATTATCGGACAAACTGGTACGGGTAAATCTGAAATGCTCAAATACATGGCGTTACAGGATATAAGAAATGGCGAGGGGGTAGCGGTAATTGATCCCCACGGAACAGACGTCAGAGACTTGCTAGAAAAAATTCCGGCTAGCCGAATTGATGACGTTATCTTATTTGATGCAGCCGATACAACACGCCCAATGGGGCTTAACATGCTAGAAGCACACGGTGAAGAGGACAAACATATGGTTATTAACGCGTTCATTGCACTGTTGTACAAACTATATGATCCAAACCGCCAAGGTATCATGGGCCCACAACTCGAAAGGTCAATTAGAAACGTCATGCTAACAGCAATGGTCGATCCGGATAGCACGATGATCGACGTATTGCGGCTTTTAATTGATGCAAAGTATGCCCAGCGATTTATCGATAAGCTCGAAGACCCACTAGTTAAGCGCTTTTGGACAGACGAAATGGCCAAAACCTCGGACTTCCACAAGTCAGAGAAAATGGGTTATTTTGTATCTAAATTTGACAGATTCGTTACAGAACGGCTAATGAGAAACATGCTGGGACAACCAAAGTCCTCGTTTAATTTTGCGGACATTATGGCCAACAAAAAGATTTTATTGGTGGATTTAGCAAAAGGCAAAATCGGTGAAGAAAACTCAAACTTTATTGGACTATTATTAGTGCCAAGAATACTGGCTGCGGCGTTATCAAGGCATAAACTAATAGAACAAGGAATTAAAGACTTTCCAAGTTTTTATTTGTACGTGGACGAGTTTCAGAATTTTGCTACACCAGACTTTGAAACAATTTTGTCTGAAGCACGTAAATACAAACTAAACCTAGTTGTCGCACACCAATTTGTTGCACAGCTCACAGACGAAATTAAAGAGGCTATTTTTGGTAATGTGGGTAGTATGTGTACCTTTAGAGTGGGTGCGGATGATGCAGAATTCCTAGAAAACTATTTTGGGCCAACTTTTACGTCCAAAGATATAAGTAACCTACCAATCGGAAACGCTTATATGCGACTTTTAGTAGATGGCCATCCAACTCCCCCATTTTCGGCCAACCTCCCGTGGGATGTAATAAGCACTAACGTAGAAAAGAGCAAAGACGTGGCAAGTAAAATAATTGAAAACTCAAGGATGAAATACGGAAAACCTGTAGAAGATGTAGAAGCGTATATTAATGACCGTGCTGGCTTTAACGACCCAGAACCAGTCGAAGAAGAGTTACCCAACCCAGGTCGTAGAAAAATTCCATTTTAAATCTTGTATAATAGGTTTGATGTTTAATCTGCCGTTTCTAAAAAAATCCCCAAATGTAACCACAAATAAATTTTTAGTGGCAGTCATAAACTCAGAGAGTATCGATTGCATGGCTATTTATGCAGATACGGACTCCAAAAAAATCCTCGCCACTGCCAAAGAGGCGTTGGCTCCAAATGCAGTTCGTAATGGCACCCTGATAGATTTAGACAATATATTAGGTACTCTAGAAAAAGCGTTGGGAAAAATATCCGAAGAAACGCATGACAACCTATCAAATGTAATTATTGGTGTAACGGGAGACATTTGTATAGAAAAAGTAGTAACCGCAAGGATACATCGGCCTCAAAACAGTCATCTAAACAAAAAAGAAATCGCCTCAATTTACCAAAAACTTAACTCTTCCGTTTACGAGGAAGTCCAAAAACAATATTTTGAAACCAAGGGGGACGCAGACGCAGACCTAGCACCAACAACAACAGCAACTATTTATACCAGGGTAAATAACGCGGACGTAACTTCGCTCGAAGATATAGACGCACAAAAAATAGAAATAGCCTACTATGGAGCTTTTTGCCCAACCTACCATTTAGAAGCCTTGCAAAAAATATCAAAGAAAGCGAATTTAAAAATAAGTGCGATTGCATCCGAGTTTTATGCGCTAACTAAAGCCCTTAAAAAAACGGGGTTAGAGAGCACGGACTATACAATTATCGAAGTAGGGAGCGATTATACAAGTATAGGAATAGTTTTTGGTGAGGGAGTAATAGCAAACAAAACGATACAAATAGGCACTAAACACTTTGTTGAGGAAATAAGTCAAATAATGGGACTTGCTATAGTACAGGCCGAGAAAATGTTAGCGAGTTACATAAATAATCAACTTTCACAAAGCGAAAGCGCCATCGTGCAGGGTTGCTTAGAAAGCGTTTTGAAAATCTGGTTGGAGGGACTTGAACTCGCCTTTTTAGAATTTAATGGCGTAAAAACTTACGCACCTACAATTTACATAACCGGCCTTGGGGCCGAAATAGTTGATGTGTATGAAATAATGGGGAAAGAGCCTTGGACAAAGTCCATACCGTTTATGTCGCCGCCTGTGTTGCGAAAGCTAGAAGTCAAAGACTTCACGAACATAAAAGATGCGACAGGAACAGTCAGCCAAAGCAGATGGGTCTTACCAATAGCGCTCGCCGAAATTTTTGACGAAATAACTTTATGACAAAATTACAAGTAGAACTGCACGACGATGTAGTAAGCACAATCAATAAATTAAAAAATATTAATGACACTGGGATAGTGCTAGAAATACCCGAAGGAGCCGCGATTCTAGAAAGTATTCTCAACCTAAGAGTGTTAAAAAGCTACTTTGATAAACAAGGCAAAATAATACATTTTGAAACCACCGATGTGTATGGTTCAAATTTAATAAAAATGCTCAGCGAAACCAATATAAACAATATTGATATAGATAATGTTCAAGACGTGGAACTGTATGGTACCGAGGAAACACAAACAACAGGCAATAAGCCTAAAAGAAGCCTACGCATACCCAAGATTTCCTTCAAAATAAACGTCAAAAAACTCATACTACTACTGCTAGTACTTGGGGCTATTGGCGGAGGGTTTTTTGCTATACAAAAGACTCCTAAAGCAATTGCAAAAATTATTGTTAACTCGCAACCCCTGGCTAAGAGCCTAACACTCAAGGTAATAAATGGACAATCATCCGACAGTAGCAAACGCATACTCCAGGGTAAAACATTGGCTGTTACTGTTCAGGACACACTCGCAACCCCAGTAACCGGTGAGAAATTAATTGGGGAAAAGGCAAAGGGTGGAGTCACTATATATAATAAAACCAGCTCCGAGGTCAACCTTAAAAAAGGCGCGAAAGTAAGATACGAGAATGATGATGACGATTATGTGTATGTACTAGCCGAAGAAGTAACCATTCCAGCCATTACGTTAATTCCAGACCCCGACCCTAGTAATCCCGGCACATATGAAAACGGCGAGGCAGATGCCAGTATAGAGGCACAGGAAATAGGATCAAAATACAACCTAGGCAGTTCCAAAAACTTAAAAGTGGACAATTACGCGACTTCGGAACTCGAAGCCAAAACCAATGAAGATATAGATGGGGGTAAAGAAGAAACTATAAAAGTAGTAGCTCAAGCAGATATTGATAAGCTAAATAAGGATTTACTAGAAACAGTTCAAAAAAAGGCAGAGGAGGACCTCAAGAAACTAAACAGAAGTGAAGTAATAATAAATGGGTCAACTAAAGTCTCTGTTGTAGAACAAAACTATAGCAATA